>DATDKO010000160.1:0-6801 GCA_036519935.1 Rubrobacter sp.
ACACCCACCGCTACGAGGACGAGTACACCTACGTGCTGGAGGGCGAGGTAGGCGTCCAGGTTGGCGAGGAGGTCCTCGTCGCCCGTCCCGGAGACCTCGTCTTCAAGCCCAGGGGTGTGCCGCACGCGTTCTGGAACCCGGCCGACGAGCCGGCGAGGGCGCTGGAGATCATCTCTCCGGCGGGCTTCGAGCGGTATTTCGCCGAGCTGGCGCCGCTGTTCCCGCCCGCCAACAAAGGCCCGCTGGACGAGGAAGCGGTCGGCGCCGTGAGGGAGAAGTACGGGCTTGAGATGGACATGGGCTCCATACCCGTGCTGGCAGAGCGCCACGGCCTCCTGGTCGACGTGCCCCCGCCTTCCGGGAAGTAGTAGCGCACGCGAACGGAGGGTCGGGGATCGGAGCAGCCCGGCCCTACTTCTTGTCCTTATTCACCGAACATCGTAGAAGATGAATTCTCGGAAGTTCGTATCCTAGGTTCTGCAACTCCATTCGTATCGGGCGGGGGCGTGGTAGCTTCTGCGCCATCTATGGAGAGGAGGAGCATGAAGAACGCGGAGTCAAGGTGGTGGGTCATCGCTTTATGGGTGGTGGTCGCGGCGGTCTTGGTGGGGCTGCTGTTGGGTGGCGTCTTCGGCCCTCCCGACGTGGTCCTCTTCAGCGAAGATTAGGTGCTATTCACCGGAGTGCGTGGAAGGAGAATTCTCGGTAAGTCTGCATACAGTATCGTGCATAGAAAACCACCTCAAAGCCCAAAGCGTCGATCCTTAACGCATCCACACTCGGTGACCGACTCCTACATGCTGTGGTGTTGGATCGATATACGGGATCACGAATGCTCCACTGCCACGGTAGACTTGGATCGGACCACGCACGGTTCCTGCGTGGCTTTGCACACACCGGTAAGCGGCGTCGCTAGCCTAACGCCTCGTCCATGCCATCGGCAGTGTTTCGGCTCATAGAGGGCATCCAGTGCGAGTAGCTGTCGCGGATGCTTGACCCTAGTTTGACCCTAACCCGGATGCAATCCCCTGCAATGGTGGGCAATCTGGAGAACAATAAACCGCTTACTTATGCGGGATCTGCAAACCTCTGCAACGTCCAGCAACCACTGACCGCACACTCGTAATGAGATTAGGTCAGCGGTTCGAGTCCGCTCGTCGGCTCTTTGCCTGTGCAATTCCTCTGAGGGAGATCCCTATTGCGTCATGCCAGCGCGGCACCCGCGACCGTATCATGCGGTTTGAAAAACAAGGTTTCAGGGGACTAGAGACACACTCCATAGACGAACGGAAGGAGATCACACGGTGCGCACGCTTTCTACCGCCGCCTGGGTGGCCCACAACCTGGGACTCGCCGCGTGCTTCGGAGGGCTGCTATTCGGCAAGGCCGCTCTGAACCCTAGTCTGAGCGCCATAGAATCCGAGGCCGAGCGCGGCAAGATCCTCAACACGACCTGGAACCGCTACAACGCGATCAACGTAGCCTCGTTCGCTACGGCTGCTATCACGTGGTTCCCCGGGCGGCTCGGGCTCTCGGGCAAGGAGATAGACCAGCAGACGCGCAACCTCGTCCTCGCCAAGGACATCCTGTTCGGTGTCGGGGCCCTCACCGGGCTTGCGAGTGTGATCCAGGGTAGGGCGCTCACGGACCAAGCCCCCGACGGGGCAGTGCCGATCGAGTCAGGAACGACGCCCTCCTCCGAGACGCCGGAGAAGGCCGCTAGCCTCCTGCGGTCGGTCAACCAGCTAGGGAACCTGAACATATTGGTCACCGGTGCCATCCTCGGTATAACGACGGTCCTCTCCATGAAGGCGACCAAGTCGGCGCGCTTCAGCGCGGTGTCGCGCTTCTTGCCGTAGGGGAAGCTCCTGAGGAGATGCCTAGGCCGTGACGCGGACGTCTCAAGGCTCGCCGCGGTAAGCCGCGGTAACGGAAACCACAGGATAAGGGTGATCGATGAAAAAGCCCTCTAGGATCGGGAAGGTGGCGCACGACATCGGCCTCTCGACGTGGTTCGGCGGGACGTTCTTCGGGCAGGTCTCCCTCAACCCGACCGTGAGCAGCATAAGCGACGAGAGCGAGCGCGGGCGGGTCCTCAGCGAGGCCTGGGCTCGCTTCCAGGCTGCAAACCTCCCCGCGATGCTTTCGACGCTACTCGGGTGGCGCCTCGGCGGCGTGAGGGAAGACTCAGACCTGCGGGCGCCAGGCCTGACGCGCGCAAAGGACGTGCTGCTGGGAGGGGCAGCCTTCAACACGGTGGTCTCGGCCATCCTCGGGACGAGCACGGCGGCGGTCTCTCGGGGCGGAGCCACGCCGGTTAGGTCGGGCACCAGGCCCTCGCGTCAGACACCGCCCGAGGCGGCGCTCGCCATGCGGCTTTTGCGCTTCACCGGCGACGGATCGCTGGTGGTGGTCTCGGCGCTGATCGAGACGGCCGAACCAAAGCCTCGCGGCTTCCTCTCGCGACTCCTCTCGGGTTAGTAAACAAGCGGAAGACAGGGGCGCACCGTGCGCCGCTGGGCGTGGCGCGGGTTTACCTCACGAGCTTCCGCCACGCCCAGCGGAGGTCATCGCCGGCACGCAGCGATTCGCTGAGCAGCAGCGGCACGCTCCACAGGTTCGCCCCGACGAAGAAGCCGCGCGCCCCACACACGCCCCGCCGCCAGCAATAGCCCGGTATCCCCAAGCTTGCTACCACGGTTGCGACGGTGCCCGCGGCGTACATCGAGGCGCGAGCCACGGGTCTCGCCGCCCTGAGCGAGGCGGGGTCGGCGCGGGCGCTCAGTAAGGGGAGACGCGAGAAGAACAAGCGCATCCCCGGCGGGTAGTGCTAAGGATGGCTCGTGCCGTGGAGGCCGTAGCCGGAAAAGCGGATGCCAACGGCTCGCCCGACGAGCCAGTGGGAGAACGCGTGCTCGCAGAAGTACGCTAAGAGCCTGCTTGCCATCATAGGGCGCGTGCCGTCTGTCCCTTCCCGACCAGCGTGTCACGCCAGCGCGACCGCCCCCGAGCAGCCCGGCGATCTGGACGACGTTGCCATGTGTGACCGAGATGCTGAGCTAGGGCGTGATGCGCTTTGGTTTGGGCACGTTACCTCCACCGTACCGTTGGTTTGTATCGCAGTATCAAGAGTCGCTCAGGGATCGTATGGTACGCTAGCGGCAAGTTCGACGCCTCGACTTCGCTTAGGGTGGTCCCGAAGGGTTGCTCGAAGCGTCGGACGGGTATGTGTTTGTGTGGCGGTAGAGCGGGCAGATGCGAGCATGATGAGGCCACCGATTCCCAAGGTTTGATCCAAAAGGCAATGTCGAGGATTCGAAATACCCTTCTCACTGACGAGTGGGGACTGCCGTCTTCTCGAGCAGCGGATGGGACGACTGCTCTGACGAAGGCGCGTCCGCCGCTGTGGGATATGCCTGTGGCATTCGTGTTGTTGAGCTTAGAGGGAGCGGGGGTGCCCATGTCCGGGCGCCGCTTGGAGTTCGGGGAGACGATTTATGGTCGTGGGGACCCGGACCGGCATCTCTACTTCCTCGTCGAAGGCGTGGTCAAGCTGTACAAGGGCTACAGGGGACACAAGGAGGCTATCGTGACGTTGCTAGAGGAGGGCAACGTCTTCGGTGAGCCCGCGCCGCGCTCAGAGGGCGTACATCGCGACTCTGCCGAAGCGGCCTCCGCTTGCTGGGTCACCGCAGTGGGCAAGGCGGCCTTGGAGCAGCACGTTCGGCGCGATTCCAGGTGCGCCCTAGCACTCCTGGTCGCCTACGCGCAATGGGTGCAGCGCCACGAACGGGCGATGGAGCGCCTGGTCCCGCGAGATATCCGGCCCAGGTTAGCGGCCTCGCTATTGGAGCTGGCCGATAGGCTCGGAGAGCCGAGGGAGGACGGAGTAGCCATAAAGGTTCACCTGATACACCAAACTCTTGCCGACACGGTTGTGTACTCGCGCGTGGGAGTCTCCAAAGAGATGGGGCGTTTCCGGCGCGAGGGTCTCATCGTGCCTCGGGGAAGGGGCCGGATCGTCTTGCTCGACGAGGCGAGGTTAAGTGAGATAGCCCAAAGCAAGTAGTTTAGGGAGCGCTGTTCACCGAGTGCCTAAGTAGAGGAGTTTCTGGGAGACTAGAATGCTGCGCACTTTCTCCGAAATCGTCTAAGAATTCTGTTCAGCAGCGCGCGGACCAAGGATGCTACCCGATCCCGACACCCAGAGGTACGAGTGCCTGTTCTTTACCCTTCGCCTCGACCATGACGTCCGCATCCCTTCCGTCGAGGGCGGCGAGCAACGCGTGCCAGTCTTCAAGATCCACGCTGTAGGCGTGCGCGCCGGCTTGCTTCTCAGGGTCTTGGCTGGAGAGGTGAATCTTCGGTCGCGCGTCACGCATTTCCCAGGTTGGCAGCGAGTGGTCCAATGCTTCTCTTAGCGCCAAGCCGCCGGGATTCAGCCCGTGGTGGAACGCGTCCGTGATCGCTGGGACGCCCAAGGAGCAGGCTGTCTGCACTATGTCTGCCACGGTCCAGAGGCGCTCGTCGTTCTCCAACGCGAGGTAGCGCAGGACCCCAGTCTCGGAGCGCACCGTCTCGACAAAGCGGGCGGTGCTTGCGGCTCTGTCTTCGTAGGCCCCGCCCATGTGCAGCACGATCACGGAGTCGGAGCTGCCGATGAGCTGGAATACGCGGGCCACGTAGCGTAGCTCGGCGAGGCTGCGCTCCGACACCTCGGGTCTGAGGCTGCTGGGTTGGATAAACTGGCCGGGGTGCATACTCAGTCGGATGCCACGAGAACGGGCCAGCGCCCCGATCCCTCGCAGATCGTCGCCGTGCTCCGCTTCCCAGTCGTAAGGGAAGGCGGGGTGTGAGGCGAAGGGGATCAGGCTCTGACCTATCCGGAAGAGATTTACGCCATGCTCCGCGTTCCACTGCAAGATCGTCTCCAGCCCGAGGAGGTTTTCCCGCACCCAGGCGCGCACCTTCTCTGCGTCGCCTAGGTTTGCGAGCCGTAGCGTGCGGTTGGTGCTCGCCGGTATGGTTAGGTTCTGAGTAGGGTATCCTAGCCGGATCACGCTCTAGTTGTACACCGACGAGGCTGCTTCCGCTGCGTAACCCTTCTCGGAAAGAGGTTCGCACGTGAAGTAGACAAACGGAGGCCAACCGTAACACGATTCGTGATACCGGCTTGGCTGAGGGTCTGAATGCGATCATCTCTGGCGTTAGGCAGTATTAGAATAGCCGCACTCTGGCTTGCATCTTGTGGTTCCTCATCGCGCGGGCCGTTTTGACCCAAGTCATGGCGTCAGAAGGCGTAACGCACCCGGCAATAGGGCATCCGCTCAGCGAGCAGCGCCTTGAACTCGGCGACCAGCGGGCGCTTGAGGTCCCTCTTGTAGCGGAGCACCCGATCGCCCGACGCCTGCGAGACCTTGTGCTCTGCAGTTCGGGGCGCCAAAGGATATCCTCGCCCTTCGGGTGCCACCTTAGGTTGACCTCATGCAGTTCCTCGGAGTGGGTGAGGAAGATGATCTCTGCTGCTAGCTGGCGCTTCGCCTTCTCCGAGAGTGCGTCGTCGAGCATCGAGAAGAGCGAGGCGTAGTCCGCGCGCCACCCGTCCGTGAGAATCACGGGCCCGAAGTTCACGTTCACTTCATAGCCGGCATCCACGAAGTCGTTGATAGCCAGGACGCGGTCCTCGACCCGCGACGTCCTTACGTCCACGAGCTTCGACGTCTCCGGCGGCATCAGGCTGAACCGGATGCGCGTTCTCCCTTGCGGGTCGTAGCCCAGAATCTCACGGTTCACGAACTTGGTGGCGAACGTCGCCTTCGCATTTGGTAGGGTGCGGAAGAGGGCAACGAGGTCGCGGACGTTGTCGCTGATCGCGGCGTCGACCGAGAGGTCGCTGTTGGTCCCGAGCTCGTAGACCCAAAGCTCGGGATCCGCCTGGGTAGGTTCAAACTTCATGTCCTGCTTTGCCGCGTGCCGCTCGATCGAGTCCACGATCTCCTCGATGTTCACGAACGCCGTGATGGGATTGGCGTTGCCCTTGCGACGTGCGACGTAGCAGTACGAGCACGCCATCGCGCAACCGTTGGACTGGGAGGGGGCGACGAAGTCGCAGCTGCGGTAGAACGGCCGGCAGGAGACGTCCTTCTTCGTACCGAGTACGAGCACCGCCTTCTTCGTCTTGCTCCAGTCGCCCACGCCGTTCGTGTCCCCGTGCAGCTGCGGGATATTCCAGTGAGAGGGCACCTCTATGCGCTGGGCGTCCGGGAAGCGCGCCAGAATCTCCCGCCCCCGTCCATACTCCACTACCGAGGGCTCAAGGTTGATCTTCTGGACGCTCAAAAGTCCGCCCGCAATCTTCTGTCCCTCACGGCGCGTGCGGTGTTGCGGTCGGCAGTCGCTCTGCATACGCCTACTGTAAAGCGTAAGCCCATTTTCGACCGTAATTCGTGACACCTCGACGCCTACGGGTTCTCCATAAGCATTCAGCGACTTGACTGGGTTGCTCTCGCTCCATGAGGATTGTGTCGCGCATAGTAAGAGAGATCGCATCGGAGCCAGGCAAGTCCTGAATATCATGATCAATTATCGGAACCACCACCGAAGGAGCGAGCTGTGGCTCAGGAATTCAAGCAAGGTGACAAGGTGGAGTGGAACACACCTCAGGGAACAACGCGCGGCACGGTCAAGAAGAAGCTCACCTCCGACACCGAGGTGGGCGGGCAGAAGATCAATGCCTCAGAAGACGATCCGCGTTATCTCGTCGAGAGCGAGAAGAGCGGCAAGGAGGCGGCCCACAAGCCC
>DATDKO010000161.1:0-13034 GCA_036519935.1 Rubrobacter sp.
CTATCTATAGTGCGGGTGGCTTCAGGGACCTGGTCAATGGCGGCAAAGGTACCGACACTTGCTATGTGGACTCCAAGGACCGGGTGGTTGGCTGTGAAAGGAAAAGGTGAGGTAGGAAGGAGGGCACCGAAGCTCCTATAAAACCTCGTGAGGACTTCTCGGGTTAGCCTCTCAGCCGACGCTCTCCCGGAGCGTAGCACCCGGTCCTTTCTCTCGCCCTTATTCACCCAACGTCGTAGAAGGTAGATTCTCCGAGATCCGCATGCGACCTTGTGAATAGTCTGTGGCTCAGGGGCCGTCTACGCACCGAGCATGATTACTCGCCGTGGAGATTCGTCACCACTTGTCGTGCAGCTGGATAAACATGTGCCGTCGTGCATGTCCGACCCGTGAGATCTCCTCGGGCAGACCTGAAGCACCAAGGCCCGAGAGAACCCAAATGCTGAACATCCCGCAATTAGCCAGGATTGTGTAAACTTAGAAATGGTATGGAGAAGCATTACACATCTTTGATGCGGAAGAGGTCAGTGGTTCGAATCCACCGTCGCCCACCACGCTGCGCGGATTCCACCGGCACGCTGCGTCGAACTACCTAGGTGCTACCCGTTTTCTCTCACCACCATTGCCGAGAAAGGTGCACAAAATGGCCTCCGTCAAGTTACCCGACGGTAAACAACTGGAGATAGAGTCGGGCGAGAAGGCCCGGGACGTTGCCGAGAAGATAGGTAAACGCCTCGCCCGAGACGCGGTGGTCGCTAAGCTGGATGGAGAGCTCATCGACCTCGATGCCCCGCTGAACGGTGGGGGAGATTTCGAGGTCGTTACCATTGACTCATCCGAGGGCCTCGAGGTGCTCAGGCATTCGACTGCGCACGCGATGGCGCAGGCTATAGTAGAGCTCTATCCAGGGAGCAAGCTGACCATAGGCCCGCCGATAGAGAACGGCTTCTTCTACGACATCGAGGTAGCGGGACGCCTCACGGACGAGGATCTGCCGCGCATAGAGGAGCGGATGCATGAGATCGTCGCGCGGGACCTTCCGATTCAGCGCGAGGAGGTCTCCAAGGCCGAAGCCGAGGATCTCTACGTGGACAACCCCTACAAAACGGAGATAATCGAGGGCCTGGAAGATGGTGACATCTCGGTCTACAAACAGGGAGATTTCTTCGACCTTTGCAGCGGCCCGCACGTCCCGAGCACGGGCAGGCTGGGCGCCTTCAAGCTGCAGAACATAGCTGGGGCCTACTGGCGAGGCGACGAGAATAACCCTATGCTCACCCGCGTCTACGGTACGGCATGGCCGACGGAGAAGGAACTCAGAGCTTACCTAAGGCGCCTCGATGAGGCGAGGGCGCGGGACCACCGCAAGATCGGCAAGGATCTCGATCTGTTCACGTTCTCGCCCGATACGGGGGCCGGCATCCCGCTCTTCTTGCCCAAAGGGGAGATGATGCGGCACCTAATGGAGGATTACGTGCGCGAGGTCCAGACGCGCCAGGGCTACGAGCACGTGTGGACCGGGCACCTGGTCAACGAGGCCCTGTTTGCGAAGTCGGGACATCTGGAGCACTACAGGGAGTCGATGTTCCCTCCGATGATCGACGGCGAGACGCGTTACAGGTTGAAGCCCATGAATTGCCCGAGCCACATGACGCTCTACAACTCGAGATCCCATTCGTACAGGGATCTTCCGCTAAGGTACGCTGAGTTTGCGACGTTGTACCGCTACGAGAAGAGCGGGGAGCTCACAGGGCTAACACGGGTGCGTAGTCTGACGCAGGATGACGCGCACGTGTTCTGCACGGAGGATCAGATCCAGGACGAGTTCGCCAGGGCACTCGAGATCGTGCGTGAAGTCCTCGATACCTACGGGTTCGCCGACTACAGGGTTCAGCTCTCTTTGCGTGACCAGGACGTGGCCAAGTACGTGGCGGACGACGCCAAGTGGTCGCGGGCCGAGAAGGAGCTGCGCGAGGCTCTCGACACCGCCGCCATCGCCTACGACGAAGAGGCGGGGGAGGCGGCCTTCTACGGGCCGAAGGCCGACTTTATAGCCAAAGACGTGCTCGGGCGCGAGTGGCAGCTCTCCACGATCCAGGTCGACTTCATCCAGCCTGCCAGGCTGGGTTGCGAGTACATCGGCGAGGACGGTAAGGCGCATACGCCGGTGCTCTTGCACAGGGCAGTCACCGGTTCCACAGAGAGGTTCATGGCGGTCCTGATCGAGCATTACGCTGGCGCCTTCCCAGTCTGGCTCTCCCCTGTGCAGGCCGTAGTCATCCCCGTAGCCGACAGGCACCTGGACTACGCCCGCGGGGTTCAGGAGCAGCTCGCCTTGAGGGATCTTCGGGTCGAGGTGGACGACTCGCAGAACAGCATGCAGAAGAAGATCAGGGACAACTCGCGGCAGAAGATCCCCTACCTCCTGATAGTCGGAGACAGGGAGGCCGAGGAGGGTAGTGTCAACGTGCGCAGGCGCGGGAAGAAGCAACAGGAGGAGATGGATCTCGGTGACTTCGCACAGGCTGTCTCCGACGAGGTCCGCTCTCGCGGGTAGTGCCGCATAGACAGGAGACTGGGGACCGCGGTATAATCACGCTTGTAGTTGGGGTCCGCGTTCGTCCGGCGCACGAGCAGATTTATCGTCCGTGGTGGACGAACGGCCCCGTAATCTCGATTTCGAGAGGAGTGGTGCGCAGTAGCGACTGAAGAAGAGCCCCGAATAAACGGTCAGATCCGGGCGCGCGAGGTGCGTTTGATCTCGGCCGACGGCGAACAGCTTGGCATCAAGCACATCCGCGAGGCCATGGATTACGGTGAGAGGGCCGACCTCGACCTCGTGGAGGTGGCCCCGAATGCCAACCCCCCCGTGGTCCGCATGATGGACTATGGCAAGTTCAAGTACCAGAAGGAGCAGGCCCGCAAGGCGGCCCGCAAAAAGCAGGTCAACGTCAACGTGCGGGAGATAAAGCTCAGGCCCAAGATAGGCGACCACGACTTCAACACCAAGCGCGGCCACGTCGAACGCTTTCTTCGCGGCGGCGACAAGGTGAAGGTCACGATCATGTTCCGCGGACGCGAAGTGCAGCATCCCGAGCTTGGTGAGAGGCTTCTGACGAGGCTCGCGAGCGACCTCGACGGTATCGGGCGCATTGAAAGCCAGCCCAACCTGGACGGGCGCAACATGGTAATGGTCATGGCCCCGAAAAAGGAGTCCTCCCAGGCGGAGACCCCCCAGTCGGACGGACGCAGGGAGAGGGCGGCTCGCAGATAAGCAACAGTTTGATACACTAGCCTGGCGAAGGTCAGGGGCGAAACGGCTCTTTCTCGCGTGCCGCGAGCCTCATCGCAGGTGGACAGAGCAGACGAAACGCGGAGGACACATGCCGAAGATGAAGACCCACCAGGGTGCTGCCGGGCGCTTCGAGGTGCGCAAGAACGGGAGGCTCAAGCGCTGGCGCGCCGGCCACAACCACATGCTGGAGAAGAAGAGCCGGAAGCAGAAGCGGCGGCTCAATACGGAGACCGACCTTACCCGCTCGGACGAGAAGAAGATCAAGCGCCTTCTGGGGGAGAGGTAGCATGGCACGCACCGCGCGCAGCGTCCACGCCCGCAAGAAGCGCCGCAAGGTCCTGGACCAGGCGAAAGGCTACCGCGGGACCAAGCACAGCTCGTACAAGCGGGCCAAGGAGCAGGTCTGGAAGAGCGGCGTCTACGCTTACGAGGGACGCAAGCAACGCAAAAGGGACTTCAGGGCCCTCTGGATCCAACGCATCAACGCCGGCGCCCGCGAGCACGACCTCTCCTACTCCAGGCTCATCCACGGCCTCAGGCTCGCCGAGATCGACCTCGACCGTAAGATCCTGGCCGACCTCGCCGTCACTGAGCCCGAGATCTTCGGCGCCATCGTGGTCCAGGCGAAGAACGCCCTGGACGGAAAACCGGTCGACCGGCGGGTCGAGGTGGAGCGAGGCACCGAGCCGGAACAGCCCATCTCATTCGCCGGCCGCACGCCCGAGGCGCCTGGAGAGCAGGCGGAAGAGGTAGAAACCTCGGAGGACGATTTCGAGGCCACCGAGGCCGCCGGTCGCAAGGCCGAGGAGCTGAACGTGGACCTATCTGTAGTTGATGGCACGGGTCAGGGCGGGCGCATCACCGTCGGCGACGTCGAGAAGGCCGCCAGGGGAGACGAGTAGCCAAAGGATGCCGGGTACCCCGGCGATCTCCCCGAAACGGGCTGCGAGGCTCAAGACCAAGAAACATCGCGAGGCCGAACGCCTGTTCCTTGCTGAGGGGGCTGCTATTCTCGAAGAAGCCCCTAGAGCACCTTTACAGGTCTTCGATGAAGTTGGCCAATTACGTCGCGTTTCGACGCTAAAGACCCCGTCCGGACCGGTCGGGGTCTTCTCTTTCCTGGACGTAACCGCAACCGAACTGCTGGCCTCCGTGCGGCGCGTTGTGTTGTTGCACGGGGTTCAGGACCCCGGGAATGTCGGTACGGCCATCAGATCGGCCCACGCCTTCGGCGCCGGTATCGCCCTCTCCAGAGGCTCCGCCGACCTCTACAATCCAAAGACGGTCAGGGCGTCGATGGGGTCCATCTTCCACACCCCTGTGGCGCGGGAACTCGAGTCCGTCGACTTCCTGGCCGAGGCAGGCTCCGCCGGTTTCGGTCTCGTCGCGGCCGTCCCCGAGGCAGGGGGCACGCCCAGGTCCCTGCCTGGCGGCAGGCTCGTAGTCTGTATCGGCGCCGAGGGCTCAGGGTTGCCTGAAGAAGTCGTCAGAGCCTGCGAGATGGGGGTCGGTATACCGTCGCAGGCGCCCTCGTTGAACGCGTCTGTGGCGGCGTCGATCCTGCTCTACGAGGCGTATTCGCGTGTGCTACCATAATCGCCCACTATGACGGTGAGCGAGCGCATCGAACAGTTGAAGTCCGAGGCACTCTCGGCCGTCTCTTCCAGTGCTTCCACAGCCGATCTCGAAGACGTCCGCGTACGATTTCTTGGACGCTCCGCGGAGCTTACGGAGATAAAGAAGGGCATAGGCATCCTATCTCCCGAGGAGCGCAAGGAGGTCGGCAGGTCCTCCAACCTCGCCTCACGTGAGATCGAAGCAGCCCTCGAGTCCAGAACCGAAGAGGTCGCAGCGCGTGAACAGGAGGAGCGTCTGCGGGCTGAAGCTGTTGACGTTACGCTGCCTGGTGTCCCGTTCCAGAGGGGCCACCTGCATCCATCCCAGATGGTTATAGACGACGTCGTCGACTTCTTCGTCGGGCTGGGATATCGCGTCGCCGAGGGGCCCGAGGTCGAGACCGACTACTACAACTTCACGGCCCTGGGGATACCGCCGGGGCATCCTGCGCGTACTATGCAGGACACGTTCTTCGTGGATGATGGGCTGGTTTTGCGTACGCAGACGTCGCCGATGCAGATCAGGACGATGCTCGCACAGGAGCCGCCTGTCTATGTAGTGTGTCCGGGACGCACGTACAGGCGCGACTCCGACCCGACGCATACGCCGATGTTCCACCAGGTTGAAGGTCTCGCCGTGGACAGGGGCCTCACGCTTGGCCACCTGAAGGGGACGCTCGCCGCGATGGCCCGTCACATCTTCGGGGATGATGTCGAGATCCGGCTTCGTCCGAGCTACTTCCAGTTCACCGAGCCGAGCGTGGAAATGGACATGAGCTGCTTTGCCTGCGGCGGCGGGGACCCGAACTGCAAGGTCTGCAAAGGGGCGGGTTGGCTCGAGATGCTCGGGGCCGGGATGGTGGACCCGGGCGTGCTCGAGGAGGTCGGCTACGACCCCGAAAAATACACCGGCTACGCCTTCGGGATGGGCCCTGATAGGATGGCGATGGTCAAGTACGGTGTCCCAGATCTTCGCTTGTTCTTCGAGGGCGACCTCCGCTTTCTGCGTCAGTTCTAGAAGGGATCAACTTGCGCGTTCCGTTAAGCTGGCTACACGAGTACGTCGATTTCGACCTCTCCTCCGATGAGCTTATAGATCTCTTCTCTCTCCGAAGCCAGGAGATTGACGGCGTCTACCGCCTCGGCGTGATGGACGGCGAGGTCGTGATGGGCGAGGTGGTCGAGTTCGGGCCGCATCCCAACGCCGATAGGCTCTTTGTGGCGAAGGTCGACCTCGGCGGCAGGGAGGTGCAGATCGTGGCCGGCGCCCCGAACCCCTACCCCGGCGCCCGCGTGCCCGTCTTGCTGCCTGGAAGCAAGATGTCGGACGGGACGAAGCTTAGAGTGGCGAAGCTGCGCGGCCTTCAGTCCTACGGGATGATGATGAGCGAGCGTGAGCTCGGAATCTCGCAGGATCATGAAGGGATACTCCTGCTCGACGATTCGTACGAGGTAGGGCGTCCTGTCGCCGAGTACTTTCCCGTTGGGGAGACCGTCCTCGACATCGACGTTACCCCGAACAGGCCTGACCTGTGGGGCATGATCGGGGTGGCCAGGGAGCTGGCTGCCATAGTTGGGACGGAATACAGGGTCCCTAAACCAACTTTCGAAGCGGGAGGGAAGCCGACCTACGACTTCGGACTCAGGGTCGAGGCCGGGGATCTGTGTCCGCGATACGATCTCAGGCGCATCTCTGACCTCCAAGCGGGGCACGAGGCGCCGCTGTGGATGCGACGCAGGATCTACGCCGCCGGCATGCGGCCCATAAACGCTATCGTGGACGCGACCAACTACGTCATGCTGGAGACAGGCCAGCCCATACATGCTTTCGACGCAGCCAGGGTGCGTGGGGGTATCGTCGTCAGGCGGGGGAGGGCGCACGAGAAGATCACACTTCTCGATGGTTCCACGCGCTCGCTGGATGAGGAGACGCTCGTGATCGCCGACGAGGAGCGTGGGCTCGTGATCGCCGGAATTATGGGCGCCGAGGACGCGGAGGTGGGGGAGGAGACCACGGACGCCCTTATCGAGGTGGCCAACTTCGATGGGCGCAACATCCTCCAGACCTCCCAGAAGCTCGGCCTGCGAACCGACGCCTCCGGCCGCTTCGAACGCGGCCTCGACCCGAACATGGTGGCGTATGCGATGCACCGGGTGAGCGGCCTGCTCGCGCAAGCTCCTGGCGGAACTCCCGCCGATGATACCCTCAGCCACTACCCCGAGCCCGTGGAGCCCTGGCGTGTACCGCTGCGGCTCAGCCGGGCCGAGCTCCTGCTCGGCATGCCCGTGCCAGAGGATGAGGCGGCCGGACGTCTGGAAGCCCTGGGGTGTGAGGTCGAGCGGGAAGACGGAAGATTGTGGGCTACCGTTCCCACCTTCAGGAGGGATCTCCGCCGCGAGGCAGACCTCGTCGAGGAGGTTGGCCGGCTCATCGGGCTCGACAAGGTGCCGGAGAGGCTGCCCGCCGTTCCGCAAGCCGGGGTGCTTACCGCGGCGCAGCGAAAGACTCGCGTGCTCAGGCGTCTACTGGCGGACCTTGGACTCTCGGAGGCCATTACCTACCCCTTCGGCCCCGAGCGCTGGACGGATGATCTCGGCCTGGGCGATGGGACCGTCAGGCTAGAGAACCCTCTTAGCGCCGAGGGCGGCTTTCTGCGAACCAGTATGTTGCCTGGGCTGCTCGACGCCACGGCCCGTAACAGGGCCTTAGGGGCGCGAGGCGTGGCGCTGTTCGAGCTAGGGAGCGTGTTCTTCGCAGACGTCCCGCAGGACGACCTGCGAGAGGCCGCGCTGCGGTTCCGCATGACGGGCGAGCTCGATGCGCAAGACGCCGCCGGACTCATGGGCGTGCGTGAGGCCAGCAGGATTGGAGTCGTGCACGCCGGCACCGTGCGCCCTGCCAGCTGGAACGTCCCTGAGGTCGAAGCTGGTTTCTTCGAGGCGAAGGGTCTTGTCGAGCGGCTGGTGCCTGGCGCTCGTTTCATGCCTGCGGCGAGACCGTATCTGCATCCCGGACGCTCGGCGGTCGTGCTGGTCGGCGAGAATGAGGCTGGCTGGGTCGGGGAGCTACATCCCGAGGTAGCAGGGAGGTTCGAGTTGCACGGCTGGCCTGTCGCTGCTCTTGAGTTGGACCCCGCCCTGTGCCAGCCTGACCCGGAGCCCCGGTTCGAGCCTTTCGTCAATATCCCGGCCGTCGCCAGGGACCTGGCCGTCATCGTCGAGGAGCGTATACCGGTAGGCGACATGATGCGCCTGGTTCAGGACTCGCCGAGCCCCTTGCTGACCGAGGTGCGCGTCTTCGACGTCTACACGGGAAGTCCCGTCCCAGAGGGGCGGAAGAGTGTGGCCTTCGGCTTCACGTTTCAGGGTGAGCAGACCCTGACTGACGAAGAGGTGGACGCTGAGGTCGGGCGTATCCTCAGCATGCTCGAAGACGCGTTCGATGCTCGCGTCAGGAGCTAGGCTCCCACTCCGACTTGAGGATGCTCATGAGGATGGCATCGTGAAAGCCGGAGCGGCGCTTTATGGCCTGGCGGAAGCGCCCCTCTACCACGAAGCCTAACCTCTCGTAGGCCAAGATGGCCCCCTCGTTGAAATCGAAGACGCTAAGACCGATGCGGTTGAGCCCGAGCTCCTCGAACGCGTAGCCCAATAGCCGGTCGATGGCCTCTGTTCCGTAACCCCGGTGACGGTCGTCCTGATGACCGACGATCACGGAGAGCTCCGCCGACTCGTTGGCCTCGCTTTTGTTCATGAGGCTGATCACACCTATAGGCTCGTCATCGCCCCTGATGTGGATGGCGAAGGAGTCGTCCGTCTTGGAGAGCTCCCTGTCCTCGAACAATTTCTCGACCGCCGGACGGCTCAGGGGCGATGGCGCCCAACTCGTCAGGTGCCAGATCTCCGGGTCCCCGTACCACTCCGCGTAGAGGTGGTAATTCTCGCGGGAGTGGCGCCGAAGCTCGATCCTCTCGCCTTCCAGCTTCCTGGCTCTGTCGTCAAGCCGCACGGCCTGGAATATACCGGGTTTGTCGGGGATGCGCCACGCTACATTTTGTGCTCCAGAACATGTTTCTCTAGGCACATTGCCATCCTCGCGGAGATCGTGGGTACAATGAGGGCCGTTGTACGGGACCGTAGTAGTCGAGTGGAGGGGCCGTAGCGTACTCCTTTATAAGGAATCGGATTGTCGACTCGTAATGCCCTGCTACCCTGGTAGGACGCTCGGGGTGGTCACGGTGAGTGTCTGCCCTTGCTTTAGTGGCGCACGGGGAGGGCATCATGCCTAAGCCTGTGGGGCGTTCCCAGCGCTACATGCCAGGGCTCGACGGACTGCGGGCCATCGCGGTGCTAGCCGTGATCGCGTACCACCTGAATCCAGCCTGGGCGCCAGGTGGGCTGCTCGGCGTTGGTGTGTTCTTTACCCTGAGCGGCTACCTGATTACAGATTTGCTCCTCGGCCAGCGAGAGACTACGGGGCGTCTCCAGCTCGGTGACTTCTGGCTCAGGAGGGCGCGGCGGCTCCTGCCCGCCCTTTTCTTGATGCTTGCGGTTGTGGTGGCTTGGGTTACACTGCTGGATCGGTCTGTACTCCCAGGCCTCAGGGGAGACGTGCTCGCCGCCGTTTGCTACGTGAGCAACTGGTGGAACATCGTTCGCGAGGCATCCTACTTCGCCCGCTTCGGGCCACCGCCGCAGCTAGATCATCTGTGGTCCCTGGCTGTGGAGGAGCAGTTCTATCTGATCTGGCCCTGGCTGCTCTGGCTCGGGCTGCGTTACGTCCCGGGGCGCTACACCATGGCCGGCCTGACCCTGGCTGGTGCAGCCCTCTCTGCCGTCGCGATGGCCCTGATCTACCAGCCAGGCGTCGACCCGACGCGGGTCTACGAAGGAACCGATACCCGCGCCTTCGGCCTCCTCATCGGTGCCGCACTGGCCATGGTGTGGCCGAGCCGTGAGCTTCGCGCTGACCGCATCAACCATCGAGGCCGCCTCTTGATTGACGGTGCTGGAGTCGTCGGGATGGTCGTGATAGGGCTCTTGATCTGGCGGACGAGCGAGTACTCGCCGTTTCTGTACAAAGGTGGGATCGTGCTCCTTTCGGTGGCGACAGTCCTGGTCTTGACCGCCCTCGTACATCCCGCAAGCTTGCTAGGTGTGGCTGTTGGCTGGACGCCGCTGCGCTGGATCGGTGTGCGCTCATACGGTATCTACCTGTGGCACTACCCCATCATCGTGCTCACCGCACCGGGCCTGCAACAAGGGGCAAGCCTTTCCCTCGAAGTGCTCCAGGTGGTTGCGACAATCGTCGTTGCTGCCCTCTCCTGGCAGTTTTTCGAGGAACCCATCCGCCGCGGTGCCATAGGACGGATCTGGGCTCAGGGGCGCTCAAGACTTGCGCGTAGAGGGGAAGCCCCGCGGGGAAGCTATCTTCCGCTGCGGTCGTTTCTCACCGGGATGGTCTGTGTTGCAGCTGTGGCCGTCCTCGCGTTGGACTGTGCCGGCCTCACCGGGATGGTCAACCCACGCGCAGAGACCAGTGGGCTTTCCGCTCGCTCCGAAAAGGGTCCAATGCACCCCAATGTCTCCACACACCACACGGCCGGTTCTCCGACCACAACTCCTACCCCGGAAGCTACGTCACCGGAGAAAACGTCGTCGGAGACTGCAGCACGCACCTCCACTCAGACACGAGAGCCAGCGTCACAAAAACCGAAGTCACTAGAGCCGGAGTCGCGAAAGGCTTCCTCGCCCGACATGTCCTCCTGCAACTCGGTTGCTTACATCGGTGACTCTACGTCGGAAGGCATGGTCTTGCCCAACTATTTGCCCGATCCCGGCCACCGCCTGGGGGCGCAGTACGCGCGGGTCGGCGCTACGGAGCAGTACTTCGAGATCTCGGGGGCCAGATCGATCGTCGAGACGCTATCTGAGAATCAGGCCAGCGGCTACGCGATAGCCCGTGATCTGAAGGCCAATGGCTTCCAGGGATGCTGGGTGATCGCGCTCGGCAGCAACGATACCGCTAACGTCTTCGTGGGTTCGACGGTGGGGCTGGAGGCCAGGATCAGGCGGATGATGCGGGTGACGGGCGACCAGCCGGTGTTGTGGATCACCGTGAAGTCGCTGGTCGATACCGGACCCTACTCGGAGAACAACATGCGGCACTGGAACCGCACCATTGAAGACGCCTGCGCAAAGTATCCGAACATGCGGGTCTTCGACTGGGCTTCGCTGGCGGAAGATAGCTGGTATATCTCAGACGGGACCCACTACACTTCGGAGGGCTACAGGCACCGCGCCCGCTTGTCTGCGGACGCGCTGGCTCACGCATTCCCCGCCTCAGGAAAGAGGTCGGATTGCGTCGTCCAGTAGCCTCTGGCGGTCCAGCCCCAGGCTGATGGGTCGCAGAGAGCCGGCGGGGATGTTATAAGGGTTCGTAGGATGGAGTTTCTATCGAGATGAAGGTTATAGCGGACCGTATCGTTACCCTCGGGTTCGGAAAATACGTAAGGGCCGACAATATCGTGGCCCTCGTCCCTATAGAAGAGGACCGCGGAAGCGGACGCCGCACGCTCGTCTACGTCGACGGTCTGCCCGAGCCACTCGTCGCCGGCCGGACGGAGGGTACGATCCTCAGGGACATGGTCGGCGCCGAGAGCGGGGCGGCAGAGCTGCTCCGCGAGTTGCAGCTCCAGATCGGCCAGGTCCGTCCACTGTTGAAATCTTCCATTCGCTCCGAGGCCGGGCTCGACCTCGACGAACTCTCCCGCCGCATAACAGACCTCACGGGGGAGCAGGCATCTCCGAAGATGTTCTGAAGGCCGCTTTCTACCACAGGGATCCCAGGCAGGTCGCGGTCGACCTTCTCGGCTGCATCCTCTCCCACGACACCCCGGAGGGAAAAACGGCGGGCGTGATCGTCGAGACAGAAGCGTACCGTCCCGAGGACCCGGCATGCCACGCTTACAAAGGGCCGACGATGCGCAACCGTAACATCTTCGGCCCGCCCGGCATCGCTTATGTCTACCTCTCCTACGGCACGCACAAACTACTCAACGTAGTCTGCGAGCCCGAGGGCGTCGGGAGCGCCGTTTTGATCAGGGCGCTACGCCCCTCCGGCGGCGAAGGGTTGATGGAGCGGCGTCGGGGTCGCGCGCGTGACCTTTGCAACGGACCTGGCCGCCTGACCCAGGCCCTCGGCGTGGACCTGGCTTACGACGGGCAGGATCTCACCTCAGGTAGTCTGGTTATCTCGAACGGAGGTGCGCAGCCTGAGGGCATCGTCGAGACCACCCGGATTGGCATAACACGCGGGACCGACCTTCCGTGGCGTTACCTGGTCGACGGCGACGAACACGTCTCCGTACCACCGAAGGCTATCTCGAGGCGGCGCTAGCACTGGAAGCCCTGTAACCCCCGGCACCGGCGCGTTGGGTCCGAGGGCTTCTGGCACTCGAAGGGGCGACGCTGGATGCAGAGGCGCTCGCCGCCGCCGCTCCCCGACGGGGTTCTGGGGCAGGCCCGCGGGCTCCCGGACTCGCAGGGGCGCGTCTACGGGCGGCATCGGGGTCGTTCTTCACGCGGGGTTTGGGGGCTGCTCTTTCGGGGATCTTGACGCCGTCGAACTGTTCGATGGGTTCACCGCTCAAGACTGATTGCGTGTATGTCTTCCAGATCTCGGCCGGGGTGATGCCGCCTGGCAGACCGTGTAACTTCCGGGCGTATTCGAGGATGTACTCGAGGGTCTGCCCGCCTTCGGCGTAGCCCACCCACGTGCCGGTAACCAGTTCGGGAGTGAATCCTATAAACCAGGCGTCGAAGAAGTTCTCGCTCGTACCCGTCTTGCCTGCGACCGGGCGGTCTCCCAGGTAGGCGTCCTTCGCTATACCCTCTGTGACGTCTCCTACCATGATCCCGGTAGCTTCGTTCGCTATGTCCTCGGAAATGACCTGCTTGCCCTCAGGATGTTCGGGCGCGACATAGAGCATCTTCTCATCGTTGTCGCCCTCGTTGCTTACCACCTTCGAAATCGCGGTCGGTTCGACCCTGCGTCCGTCGTTCGCAATCGTCGCGTAGGCAGATGCCATGTCGAGTGGAGAAACCTCGTACGCGCCGAGTAC
>DATDKO010000162.1:0-5363 GCA_036519935.1 Rubrobacter sp.
CGCCAGACCATCAGCAGGTGGGTACGCAGCACCGGATCGCTCGCTTTACGGTAGAGACCCTCCAACAAGCGCGTGGACTCCGATTCCTCTAAACTTCGTTTCTCGCTCATGCTCGGAAGTATACAACCGGATTCCGTATGACGCCTGTAATTGAGGTTCCTATGTGGGCGGTTCGCGAACCGTCCCTGCAAGCAAACCGCTCTAGAATCCGATTGTCTTTTCGCGTTCGGTCTTCTCTGAAGGCTTCTCGGACGGTTCCTCGTGGGACGGCTCGTCTAGATACTCGACTCCGCCCATGAGCATCTGTGGCCGCACCTCGAGACCGGCGGCGAGCTTGCGGATCGTGGATGGGTACGCCCCCCTCCGCCCCGTCTCGAGCTTCGAGATCGTATCCCGCGCCACCCCACTCCTCTCAGCCAACTCCTCCTGGCTCATCACAGCCCCCTGCCGAATGCGCCGCAAACGCGGAAGGTCCATGCTCCATACCTCCAAAACACTGCAAAGAACTTGCATCAATACTACAACAATGTTACGCTAATTGGAGTATAGCGTGTTGGCGGAAGTAGAGGGAGTTTGGTGATGAGTTTGGATCCGAGGCTGGTCGTTCCCTATGTGACGGAGCAGAGTCCGCGTGGGGAGCGGACGATGGACATTTATTCTCGGCTTTTGGCAGACAGGATCATCTTTATCGGGATGCCGGTGGACGACCAGGTGGCCAACGTGGTTATGGCTCAGCTCTTGCACCTCGATTCTGAGGACCCCGAGCAGGACATCAACCTGTACATAAACTCCCCTGGTGGGAGCGTGCACGCGGGGATGGCGATCTACGACACCATGCAGTACGTCAACGCGGACGTGGCGACGACGGCGCTGGGGATGGCGGCTTCGATGGGGTCTTTCCTGCTTACGGCGGGGGCGAAGGGCAAGCGGAGCGCGCTCCCCAACGCGCGGATACTGCTGCACCAGCCGCACATCGGCGGGGGTCTTGGGGGGCAGGTCTCGGACGTGGAGATCCACGCCAGGGAGCTCGTGAGGACCAAGAAGCGGATGAACGAGCTGTACTCCCAGATGACGGGGCAGCCCATAGAGAAGATCGAACGCGACACCGACCGCGACTACATGTTGGGACCGGAGGAGGCCCTCGAGTACGGCGTCATCGACAGGGTAGTCAACAGTCCGCAAGAGGGCGTCATCGCGGCAGGCAGGTAAGCCTCGGCGTACAGAGCATAGATGGACTTACTGATACTGGGCGGAACGGGATTCCTCGGGCGCCACCTCGTCGAGGCGGCGCTCGGGGACGGCCATCGGCCTACGCTCTTCAACCGGGGGCTCCACGAGCCAGGGCTGTTTCCTGAGGTCGAAAAGATCGAGGGCGAAAGAGACGGGGACCTCTCAGCCCTTCGGGGGCAGCGCTGGGACGCGGTGATCGACACCTGCGGCTACGTGCCCCGCGTCGTGGGGACGTCTGCCTGGCTACTTGCTGATGCGGTCGAACATTACACCTTCGTCTCCAGCATCTCCGTTTACTCTGACGCCATCGCGCCAGGGGCCGACGAAGAGGCGCCGGTGCGGGAGCTCCCCGAACCGACGGTCGAGGAGGTCACGGGGGAGACTTACGGAGGTCTCAAAGCGCTGTGCGAGCGGGCCGCCGAGGAGACGATGCCAGGCAGGGTGTTGAACGTCCGTCCTGGTTTGATCTCTGGTCCGCACGACCCCACGGACCGTTTTACGTACTGGCCGCGTCGGATCGCCGCCGGAGGCGAAGTGCTGGCCCCTGACCACGAAGAGCGTAAGGTGCAATACATCGACGTGCGAGACCTCGCGTCGTGGATCGTAGAGATGTCCGAGCAGCGGCGGACAGGAACGTATAACGCTACGGGCCCCGACTACGAGCTACGGATGGGCCGATTGCTGGAAGCGTGCGAAGCTGTCGGCGGTGCCGGCGCGGAGCCTGTCTGGGTATCCGAGGACTTCCTGGAGGAGAAGGGAGTCGAGCCGTTCACGGAGCTGCCATTGTGGGTGCCGCGGGACTACGCCGCATTGCAGGCCATCGATTGCGGCAAAGCTATCGAGGCGGGGCTCACCTTCCGGCCCTTGTCCGAGACGATCGAGGACGTGCTGGACTGGAACCGCGCCACGGCGGCGGGTAGAGAGCTTGCTGCCGGCCTCAGGCCCGAGAGGGAGCAGGAGTTGCTCCGGGCCTGGCACGGTGTCACCCTGTAGAATGCGGGTTGCGAGATGAGATGAACCTCACGCACGAGTACATGCACCACAGGACAGGCTACAGGCTCGGGGCCGGGTGCTGCTGGATCAAGATCTACAAAGGCGCCGAGTGCGACGCTCCCGTTGTGGTGTGCGAGGAGCTCCCCAAGGTCGGAGGCGTCGCCACCAGGGAGGTGTCAGGGTATCTGGCCGCCGAGGTGGTCAGGGAGCACTTCTCTGGTGGTCTGCCGGATCTACCCCGTCCACTGCTCTGGATCGAACACCGCCCCGCCCGCAGGCGCGGGACAGGAAAGTATTTCCTCCACACCTTCTCCTCCTACCGTCCCAGAATCGTGGGCGCAGGCTTCGTGCGGCGTGTCACCCTCGGAACGTCGCATCGCGTGCCCCTGGCTCCGGCAGAGGTAGCCATCCTCATTCGAGAAGTGTAGGAGGCGGGTTGGACGAAGAGAAGGGCACGACCGAGTACGCCATAAAGCAGATCGGAGATCGCTACTATCCTGTCATCATCGACAGGGATGCAGGCGGTCACTACGAGATAAAGAACCCCCTGACCGGCGGCGTCCTGAGCTACAAGAACCCCGAAGCCGCAGAGAAATACATACAGCGCGCCCGCGAGAAACGGCAGGAGTAGTTCGCGAACAGCCCTGCTGCAGATTCCAGACGGCCCTATATATCGTGCCGGCTCACGCACTCCCCACAATGGTTTGTCTAAGATCGGAGGAGACGTTGATGTACCTGGAGAACCTGTTCTAACATCCCATAACGTCCATTGCTCGCAACCGTGCGTGAAAGGGGAGCGCGTACAGTGTCAGGACCGAGGACGAGGGAGAAAGAGCCGGTACACGCCTACCGCCGCGGGACGTCTTCTGGGGGGACGGTTCGCGTAAGGGCTGTTCGCGAACGGCCATTACGCTCCCTGTTGGAGAACAGGGCTCTCCTTGCTCTGCTGGCGATTATGCTCCTCGGTGCGGTGTTGCGGTTCTACGGCCTGGGCTTCCAATCGCTCTGGAGCGATGAGCTGGCGAGCTGGGACATCAGCAATAGGGAGAGGATCTCCCAGGTCATCGGGGGCGTGCGAAGCGACGATCACCCTCCCCTCTACTTCCTGATCCTCCGCTTCTCACAGTGGATCTTTGGCGATTCGGAGTGGGCTTTGAGGCTTCCATCTGCCTTCGCGGGGTGGCTGTGTATACCGGCCATCTACCTCCTCGGCAAGAGGCTCTACTCAGAGCGCGAGGGGATCGTAGCGGCGCTCTTCCTCGCGGTATTCTGGGCTCCCATCTACTTCAGCCAGGAAGCCCGCGTTTACTCGATGCTGATCCTGCTCTCCATCCTCACCTCCTACTTCTGGTGGGGCGTTATGCTCGGCCTGCGCTACGGCCGGGACCTACCGACCAGAGACGCCGCCCTTTACGTCATCTGCGCCATACTCTGCGCTTACGTACACTATTTCGGCTTGATCCTGGTCGTGTTGCAGGGCGCAGCACTGGCGGCGCTAGCGTACGGCACGCTGCGGAAGGCGATGCTCCTTTACGTCCCCGTAGCCGTCGCCTACCTGCCCTGGCTGCCTAGCATGGTCCACCAGTTTGGGTACAACACACAGAGTGGGACATCGACCGGGGAGCCGATCCTCCAGGTCCCGCCCGATTACTTCCAGTTCCTGTTCGGCCGCTCGGCGTTGCTCTCGTTCGCCGCGTGGACACTGCTCTCCTTCCTCCTCATCCGCGGTTGGGACGACCTGCGGCGTCGCAGAAAGAGAGGCGTAGTCTTACCAGGCTTGCTGCTCGCAGCGTGGGTCCTGGGACCGTTCTTCGTGGCCTTCGTGGCGTCGCAGTCTAAGCTCACGAACGAGAACCTCCTCGTCGCACTACCCGCTGTCTACCTCCTCCTCGCGCGCTCCGTAACCCGCACGTTCTCGGGCAGGGCGGCGGCGGTCTTCCAGGGAATCGTGGCCGTAGGGCTGGCCGCGGTGGGCCTTGCGTACCTGCTCCTCTCGATGGACTACTACACCACCCCCACCAAGGAACAGTTCCGCGAGGCCGCCCTCTACGTCGTCGGCCACGAAGACAAGAACACTCTGGTCGTCCGCTGCGACGCCGACGACAGGCTCGACTACTACCTGAAGACTAGAGAGACGGGTGAGAGAGACGACGTACAAGCCTGTCAGGCTAGTGACTTCCCGAAGATAGAAACCAGGGTGAAAGGGGGAGACTACAAGGAGGTCTTCCATTTCATCTCGCACGAAGATCCGGACCAGCAGATGATCTCCAAGTTCCAGAGGAGCTTCCAGCCGGTCCAATACGAACGGTTCGACGGCGCCGCTGTGGTCGTCTACAAGGTCAGGCCGTCCGCATCAGCAGGCTTCCCGCAACCCAAGCCCCCTGACGTGCCGCAACCCGAGCCTCCTAACAGCCTCCCGAGGCAAGAATGACCCCGGACCGCGTGTGGACCGGGCAGAGAGGAGACCATGGAGAGTAAAGAGAGATCGAGCGTAGTGGGGCTGAAGGGTGTCCTGGCAGCCGTCCTCACCCCGATGAACGAGGACCTGAACCCGGACCATCAGGCCTTCGCCGCCCACTGCCACAGGTTGCTCGCGGCGGGCTGCCACGGGCTCTCGGTCTTCGGCACTACGGGTGAGGCAAACTCCCTCTCCGTGGACGAGCGGCTCGCGGCGCTCGAAGCGCTGGTCGAAAGCGGTGTCCCCGTAGAAAAGTTACTGCCAGGGACCGGGTCCTGCGCCCTTACCGACACCGTACGGCTGAGCCGCGCAGCGCTCGAATCTGGGGCCGCGAGGGTGCTCGTGCTGCCGCCGTTCTATTACAAGGGCGTCGGCGACGATGGTCTGTTCCGCTTTTTCGCCGAGGTTGTCGAGCGCGTCGGCGACGACCGTCTGCGCCTCTACCTCTATCACATCCCACAGATGACAGGCGTCGACCTCGGGCTGCCTCTGATCTCACGTCTCATCGATGCCTACCCCGCCGTGGTAGTCGGTACGAAGGACAGCTCCGGTGACAGGGAACGCATCATGACCCTCTGCCGGGAGTTCCCAGACTTCTCCGTCCTCGCCGGTACGGAGACCCTCCTTCTAGAAACGCTGCGTAGCGGCGGCGGAGGCTGCATCTCCGCCACCGTCAACGTCA
>DATDKO010000163.1:0-9870 GCA_036519935.1 Rubrobacter sp.
ATCCACTCCAGCCCCGTCATCTCACCGTTGCCGTTGAACCTGTGAGAGCCCGCGAAGACGGGCTCGTCGCGGGCAAGCCCCTCGCGGGGACAGACTACCGTAACGCCGGTCCTTACTGGCCCCTCTCCGACGACGAGCGGCCCTTCGCCACGCACGATGGTCGAGTGCCCTACTCTCACGCCCTCGACGTCGGTGAGCGCATCGTGAGCGCCCGGCGAGAGATCCCCTACTCTTATTCCCAGCTCGCAGGCGCGCACGCGACCTCAGCGGCCCAGGGAGAAGATACGATCCATCTCCTCGTCGGAGAGCTCGAAGGCGAAGACGTCGAGGTTCTCCCTGAGGTGCTCCTCGCCGGTCGCCTTGGGGATGGCACAAACTTTGTCCTGTTGCAGGAGCCAGCGCAGGGCCGCCTGCATCGGCGTCTTGTTGTGCGCCTCTCCTATCTCCCTGAGGGTCTTATCCTGTTGGACACCACCGCGGGAGAGGGGCGTGTAGGCGGTCAGCAGGTAGTCCATCTCCTGCGCTTGTTCGAGGAGGGAGTCCTGGCTCCTGTAGGGATGGTACTGGACCTGGTTGCAGAAGATCTGGGCGTGCTCTGCCGCCTCTTCGACCAGCGAAGGGGAGAAATTGCTCACCCCGATGTGCATTACACTTCCCGCTTCCTGCAGTTCCCGCATGGCGCCGAGGGTCTCGCCGAGAGGCACGCCATCGCCTGGCCAGTGCATAAGCAGGAGGTCGACGTATTCCGTGCGGAGCTTCTTCAAGCTCTCCCTGGTCTTCCGTATCACGCGGTCGTGGGCGAAGTCGCTCGGCCAGACCTTGGTAGTCAGGAAGATCTCCTCCCTGTCCACCCCCGCCTCCTCGACACCACGCCCGACCTCAGCCTCGTTGCCGTACATCTGGGCCGTATCCACGTGCCTGTATCCCATGGAAAGGGCGCGTCCGACGGCCCGTACGCACGCCCCTCCCGTGAGCCTGTAAGTGCCAAGTCCAAGGGAAGGAACCTTCTCGCCCTTTATCGTCAGATACTCCATCATGACCTCCTCTAGAGCCAGGCAGTGCTGTTGCACCGTAACATGTTCTAGGTGTCCTCCGGTGAGAATGACGCTTCGGCGCGACCTTCCAGTTCCGCTACGGTGGGTAAGAACCAGTCAGGGCACTGCTGCACCGTATTCTCCAGAGGGTCGAAGAAGACGTGGGCCGCGGAGCCTTCGGCGACGATGGCGCCGTCCTCGAAGGTCTCGCCGGTGCGCAGTTCGAACTCCATGGCGTAGGAGCGGTTGCCGACCGTGCGCATTCGCGCGGCGCCGTGGAGGGTGTCCTCGAAGAAGATCGGGGCTTTGTAGCGTACGGTGGTCTCGGCGATCACATACCTGGCGCCGGGGACGTCGCCCGCTTCGAGCTTCTCGATGCCTGCCATGTCCGCAAGCGCGCGGAAGTAGCAGATACGGACCTTCTCGAAGAACTCCAGGTAGACGGCGTTGTTGACGTGGCCGTAAGGGTCGAGATCCCCGTAGCGGACCTCGAGCCGCGTGAGGGCGGGAGGGTTCTTCACCGAGGCGTCCCCTTCCTATAGGTTTCCGCAGAAGATTGTACACATCCTCTTCGCGTCCCATCTGATTTAATGAGGGCGATGGGCTACGACGAGTACCTGGAGCAGGGCGAGACCCTGGCGAGCGAGGGCCTTGTAGAGGAGGCGCTCTCGCGCTTCGAGCATGCTCTCGAGGCAGCCCCCGAGAACCCTGAGGTTATCGAGGCCGTGGGACGCGCCCTACTGAACCTGGGCCGGCTCGAGGAGGCAGAGGCCAGCTTCCTCGACGCCCTGGAGCTGGACCCCGAGTGGGTCGCGCCGCGGATGGGGCTCGCGATGGTGGCGCTCTCGCGCGACGAGCCGTTCAAGATCGTGCACCACCTCGAGCGTGCCATAGAGACGGACTCGGGATACCCCGACGCGTACGTGGAGCTCGGCCGCTACTACGGCTTTATGGGGGAGCCCGCGCTGGCGAAGGCCACCTTCGAGCGCTGGACGAACCGTGTGCCCGAAGACGCCGACATGCTCATAAACGCGGGCCTGACACTATTCGACGCCGCCGACTATGCCGAGGCCCTCGAGTTCTTCGAAAAGGCCATAGAGGCCGCCGCAGACGAGGTGCAGAGATGCGGCGCGCAGACCTTCAGGGCCAACGCTCTGGACATGCTAGGCCGCTACGCCGAGGCCGTAGGGGCCTACGAGGAGGTCATAGCAGGGGCGTCCGACTGGTGGGAGGCCCACGCGAACCTGGGGATCTGCCACGCCCGCAACGGCGACCTGGAGAAGGCCGAGACCGCTTTCAGGCGGGGCCTCGAGGACTGTCCTGGCTCGCCCGAGATCAGGGACGAACTGGCAGCCCATCTGCTCGCCCTGAGGAAGAACCTGCCCGAGGCCTTGAGGCTCTCAGAGGAGGCTGTGGCGCTGGGGCGGGATGAGATCCGGCACCTCATAACCCTCGGGGAGGCCAGGCTCGCCCTGGGAGACGAAGCCGGGGCCGCCGAAGCTTACGACGCTGTACTGGCTCTGGACCCTGAGAACCCAGAGGCCCACCTCGAGCTCGGCATCCTCAACGAGCGCAAGGGGGAGATGGAGCGTGCAGAAGAGCACTTCGTGGAGTCACTCAAGGTGGATCCCGCGAACCCCCGCGCTCTCTACTCGTACGCTAGCCTCTACTACACGGCGGACGACCTGGAGGTAGCGGAGGAGATCCTGGAGCGGGCCATAGCCGCTGACGCGAGATACTCCCCCGCCCTCTCCGCGCTCGCCAGCATCCAGGCCCGCCGCGGCGAATACGGCGACGCGCTCGACTATATCGAGAAGGCCGTCGATGCCGGTGAGAGCGACGTCGAGCACTTCAGGAGCGCGCTGGAGTTCGCGCCCCTGCACGCCGACCCACGCTTCCGCACCCTCCTCTCCCGCATGGTCGGCGACAGGAGCAACGGACAGGGCTAGATTGCCGGCCTTGACGGCTTTCGGGATACTGTTGATCCTCACCGGGCTCGCGGGCCTCGCCTTTGGCACCTACGCCCTGCTGCGTGGTGGAAGGAACCAACAGGGTAGGATCGGCCCGATACCAGAACGCGGCGTCCACCTCATCGCCGGGACGAGAATGCTCCTGGTCGGAGCCCTCTGCCTCGCCGCCGGCCTCTACTTGCTTTTTGGCTAGTCAGCATTTGCGTGCGAGCTCTGGCTGACTTGCTGAAAGCGGAGGCCTTAAGGCCGGAGCGTGCTGAAATGCTAGAGAAGCTTCAGCCTCGCCGTGGAGTCCCTCAGGTCTTCGAGAAAATCTTCCATCTCGCGGATACGCCGGGTGGCCAGATCCTTGCTGCTCTGCAGAACGAGGAGGTCGGGGATTTTCTGTCGCAGACTCTCCGCGTTCCAGATCGCCGTCGGTATATCAGGCACATCGCCTTCCGTGCCGACCATGGCCAGCATGCGGGAGATGCCTATGGCGCCCAGGTAGTCGAGGCCGACCGCGTCCTTGAGGAGGATGGTCTCAGAAGCCGTGCTTGAGGGCGCGCCGGGCGGGTGGTGTTCGATCGCCTCGATGACCGCCTGGCTCGCCTGCGGGGGAAAATCCCAGTCCTTGAGGATACGGCTTGCCACCACCGCCGAGCGCTTCGCGTGGTCAGGCGGCTCCCGCAAAGCGTAGGCTTTGTAGAGCCCAACGTCATGCAGCAGGGCGGCCGCGCGTAGTATCTCAACGTCGTAAGAGACTCCCTCCGAGGCCGCTAGCTCCTCAGCCAGGGCGTAGACCCTCAGGCAGTGAGCGTACCCGTAAACAGGATGCGTCCCGACCCTGGCGATGTGCGCCTCGATCTCTTCTACCACCGTTTTCATGACAGAGAGTCTAGCGAATAGGTCCCGCCGGTGCGAGCGTGGCTTCGCTCGGAGCCACGAGGGCGCCTTACCGCTGTTTGCGAAGGTCGCCAAGCAGGGCGGCCTGGCCCACATCGTCTACGGTCAGCATCCCCACGAGGTTGCCATCCTCGACGACGGGGAGTGCCCTGAGGCCACTCTCCTGCAGGATACGGTTGCCTTCTGTGAAGAGGTCGGCGTCGGGCGAGATGGTCGGAAACTCCGTCTTCATCAGGTCGCGGACGGTGGCGTAACGGTCGGGGGAGTGGGCTGCGGCCATGATCTCATTGCGGGTGATAATGCCGACCAGATCTCCTTCCTCATCCAGGACAGGAAAATCTTCCTGGTAGCCGTGGATAACGGAGTCGAGGATCTGGCCGAAGTTGTGGTAGGGCGTTACTGTCTCGGTTCGGCCCTTGGTACCCATTACGTCAGAGACCGTGAGCCCGCGCATCTGCTCCCGCTGGCGGACCAGCTGGGCCTCGCCGCTCGCGCCGAGGAAGACGAAGAAGCCGACGATGGCGAGCAGGAAGTTGTTGGTAAAGAACCCGAAGAGGATGAAGAGGACCGCGAATACCTGTCCAACCGTCGAGGAGATGTCCGTGGCACGCAAGGGCCCGAGGCGCGTGGCGAGCAGGCCGCGCAGCACACGGCCGCCATCCATCGGGAAGGCCGGGATCATGTTGAAGACTACGAGGGCGACGTTGATCATGCCCAGCGTGGCGAAGGCCTGGCCCAGGGACCCTACCCCCGAGAGTATGTCCGTCGGAACCGAGAGGTTGCCCCCGAAGAGCAGGGCAAGCCCGAAGAACACAGGAGCTAGCACGACGTTGACGAGCGGCCCGGCTACGGCAACCTTGACCTCGTCGATGGGCCTCTCCGGGAGCGACTTCATCCTGGCGAGCCCGCCGATGGGCAGGAGCGTGATGTCCTGAACCTCGCTCCCGAGACGTATGGCCACCAGAGAGTGGCCGAACTCGTGAAGCAAGACGCAGAAGAACAGCGCGACCACTATGCCGACGGTGACGAGCGCGTCCACAATGCTGCCAGAATCCCCAAACGCGAGATAGCCGAAGAAAGCCAGCAGCAGGAAGAAGCTCCAGTGAACCTTCACGTCTATGCCAAAAGCGCGTCCAATCTTGAAAGATCCACCCATCATTCTGAGTTTACCCCACCCGCCGGTCGGCGATGTGATCCGAAACCCCCTCTCCCTGCTAGAATCGAGGGGTGGAGGAACGCACCCAGAGCTACCGTCTCGTTACGACCACAGAAGACCTTGCCGCCGTCGCGAAGACTCTGCAAAGCGCCGAAGCCATCGGCGTGGACATCGAGACCACGGCCCTCTCCCCCCGCGACGGAGGGGTGCGCCTCCTCCAGCTCGCCACCCCAGAGGAGACATTCGTCATAGACGCCTTCGGGGTCAGCGACCTCTCGCTACTCACAGAGGCACTCGAAGGCGGGCCGGTCAAGGTGGGGCACAACCTGAAGTTCGACTACCAGTTCCTGCACGCCATTTACGGGATCTCGCTCTCACCCCTCTTCGACACGATGCTCGCCACCCAGGTCCTGGATGGCGGCAACTACGCGGCGTCCTACTCTCTCGAAGCCGTGGCGGAGCGTTACCTCGACGAGTCGCTCGACAAGTCCCAGCAGAGGAGCGACTGGTCTGGGGAGTTGAGCGATGCACAGCTGGAGTATGCCGCCCGCGACGCGGCCATCCTTCTCCCATTGCGCGAACGTCTCGCTGAGGCGCTGGAGACGGAGGAGCTGGGGTTGGTCTCGAAGATAGAGTTCGCCGCTGTCGCCTCTATAGCCGAGATGGAGCTGGCAGGCATCAAGCTCGACCTACGGAGGTGGAAGGAACTGGAGAAGGTAGTCCGCGAGAGACGCGACAGGGCTGCCCTGGAGCTGGAGTCGCATTTTCCCGAGCCCGAAGGCGTGCTGCCGCTCGAAGGATTGGGACCGCGTCTCAACCTCAACAGCCCGCAGCAGATCACGGACGCTTTCAGGACTCTCGGGATAGAGCTGCCCGACACGAAAGTCTGGACGCTCCTCAAAGTGGAGCACCCGGCCGCCGACGCCCTCCTCCGCTACCGCGAGCTCCAGAAGAAGCTTGGCACCTACCTCGAAACCTACCCCAAGTTCATCCACGAGAAGACGGGACGCATCCACGCGAACTTCCTGCAGTGCCGCGTCCCGACCGGGCGTCTCGCCTGCGCGGCACCGAATATCCAGCAGATCCCGCACGAAGACGAGTTCCGCCGCTGCTTCGTGGCCGAGGGTGGCAACACGCTCGTAATAGCGGACTACTCGCAGATAGAGCTGAGGATCCTCGCCGAGGTCTCAGAAGACCCAGCCTTCGTCGGGGCTTTCCAGAGGGGCGTGGACCTCCACCGCCTTACGGCGGCCACGATGTACAACGTGTCCATGGATGAGGTCACCAAAGCCCAGCGCTCGGCGGCCAAACGCATAAACTTCGGCCTTATGTACGGACGCGGCGCGAGAAGCCTCTCTGCCCAGCTCGGCACGGACGAGGAACGTGGTCGCCAGCTCATAGACGAGTACTTCGCCAACTACCCCAAGGTGCAGCGCTTCTTGCAACGTACCGCCAACCGGGCAACCAGGGACAGGACCCTCAGGACGCTCGCGGGCAGAGTCAGGAAGTTCGGCAACGACCCGGCTGCCGACGACCGGGGCGCGATGCGCCGCGAGGCGATGAACTATCCGATCCAGGGGGCCAGTGCGGACATAGCCAAGCTCGCCCTCTCCTACATCCGCAGGGAACTCAATGGCACGGACGCCCGTCTCATAAATTCTATCCACGACGAGTTCGTCGTCGAATGCGCCGAGGAGCTTGCCCCTGAGGTTTCGGAGAAGACCAGACAAGCCATGACCAGGGCGGGTGAGAAGCTGCTAAAGAAGGTGCCTGTCGAGGTCGAAGTAGAAGTCTCCCGCGAGTGGAGGAAGTGATGATTCCGCCCGCAAGAGCAGGTGGCTTCTCGGAACACGCCCGGGGTAGCTCTTAGGTCTATCAGCGGTTCAGCTTCGTTTTGAATAGCAGGGTCGATATACTGCCCGCCACACCCGAGGCTGCCGACGCCCTTACTCGTATCGCCTTCGCGGCGAAACGGTACTGGGGGTATCCGGAGTCCTGGATCCAGCACTGGAGAGAAAGCCTGACTATCACCCCGGAGTTCGTTAGGAACAACAGAGTCTACGCGGCCGTCTCAGGCGGCGAACCCTGCGCCTTCTACGCCCTCACCGGCGCGGGCGGCGAGCTCGAGCACCTGTGGGTGTCGCCGGGTTGGATCGGCTCGGGTGTAGGACGCCTGCTGTTCGAACACGCTATGCGCGAGGCCGCTCGGCGAGGGGCGAGCGCCGTGACGATCGAAGCCGACCCGAACGCCGAGGGCTTCTACCTCAGGATGGGCGCACGTCGCGTTGGCGAGATCGTCTACGAGATAGAAGGCCGAGAGCGCGAGCTCCCGCTGTTGACCGTGGAGTTTTCGAAGCCCGTCGAAGGGTGACTCCTGACAGCGGTTTGCGAGGCGAAGTTCGCAGAATCTACCTTCCACGTAGCAGGGTGAATATGGGGAAGAATGCTCGGAGCTGCTGACTGCTACTACGCCTCACCTCATGTCCGCCGGAGGCTGCGAGACGATCCACCAGATCAGCAAATAGAAGAGGCAAAGGGCAACCAGGTTACCTTCCACGCACTCGGGTGAATAAAGATCGTCAATCCTCAGCGGTCCGGGCATCCAGGTGCAGGCCGCTCCAGCGCTTCAGTTTGTCGATGACCACCGCCTCGAGATCCGCAGGGTAAGCTATTCCCTGCTGGATGGCGAGTGGCGGGGCTGTGCGTAGGTAGAACCCAACCAGACGACCAGCGGCTTCGAGCATGGCCTCCCGCTCCAGCGGACACAACGTCGCGCGCAGGGACTCGAGATCCTGCGCGTCCGCGGCCTGCTCCAGCCTCTCGTAGCCGAGCATACCCACCGAGAAGAACTCGTGCTTCAGGCGAGCCACGTTGACGCACTTGAGCCGCAGAGTCTCCAGCAGGCCATGGGCCGTCCAGAGCCTGCCGCGTACCATCGCCCTGTTGAACTCCGAGAGGTCGCGCCAGAACCAGTAGATAAGCCACCGCAGCGTCCTCCTTTGCTCCACCTGAGACGGCCGGTGCAAGGGAAATACGTGCCTCTCCAGAATCCCCTCCTTGTCCACCAGGATCTCGAAAGGCCCGCCATGGATGTGATCGAATCCGGAGGCGCGTCCTAGCGCCAGCTCCCCTTCCACGCCGCCCGAGAATATGAAGACGACCATGTCGAAGCCGAAGTCCGAGAAGTCCTCGAACAAGACTGCTTCGCCCAGGCGACCCAAGAATGTCCTCCGCTCAGCGAAGAACGTGTCGTAGTTCTGATCGCCCACGATCAGGTACAGGTCGAGATCGGAATACTCGTCGGCCGTTCCCGCTGCGTGCGCACCACCGAGGAAGGCGGCCACGACGCGTGTGTCCTCTCTACAGGCAGCCATGAAACGGCCGAGTGCCGCTCTATTAACCCCGGCAATCAAAGCTCTACTCCTTTCCCTAGCGACGCGTACTCTAGCTCCCAGATTAGTGCCGGAGGGAGGGCTACGCATCTCCTGCTGGCTCCGAACCCCGGAACAGTCCCTAGCGAACTTCCATGAGAAGGCACATTTTGTCAAGCCGACGTGGCGGCCCTCTGGCCGAATGCAACGGCTCTCCGCCCTTCGCCCTATGCTTCCATCCGCTGTGAATACGCTACAGGTGGTGGGGCTGATCGCGGCAGCGATAGCGCTTCGCCGCGCAGGGGCGTCGCTAGGCTCCTTCATCTTGCTGATACTGGTAGGGGTGTTCCTGATGGGAGGACATCCGTTCCCTGGGGTACCCTTGTCTTCGGGTGTTTCTTCCTGGCCGCTGCGTGGCTCGAAACACGCCACAGCGGAAGTTCCGAGAAGATCCTTTCTACGAGTTGGAGTGGATAAGGGCAGCAGTCTCACCTGGCTTTAGAACGGGTCACGAGCGGGTAACAAACATTATAAGGCTCACCAAAAGACGCCCTCGATGAACTGCAGCATGGCGCTATGACCTCCTGCACTCGTCTAACTCCTCAACGGTAGGCCACTATCTGCGTTGTGCACGTTCCCCTTGGCATACCTCGACGCACGGATTTTTCCAAAAATAGCCACCTGGCAGAGGTCGCGGCCCTCCCTACCCGATAGTCTGTACTTGCTACAGCGAAGCAAACTGTGGGAACCTTACCAATAACGAATAAATATGAGGCTCCGCTCATGGGTGAGTAGCGTATGTATCAAAGAACGAGGAGAAGGCTGTTGAAGCTGAGGAGCAATTTTGTGCTCCTACTCGTTGTGTGTGCGGCGCTGCTCGCCACACCGGCGATAGTGATGGCACTCATGACCGGCCTGGACGGTAACACATCGCCCACGATCCAGAGCGACAAGGCGGACATAGCCGACCCAAGCGCTAACCCGCACGGTAACACATCGCCCGCGCCCGCGATCCAGGGCGAGGGGGCGGACATAGCCGACCCGAACGCCAACACATTGCCCGCGCAGACGATTCAGAGCGAGGAGGCGGTCTATGCGCGGGGCAACCTACGAGGTAACCGCAATGGGCGACCAGTCCGGCGTGGCGACGACGTCCTTCACCGAAGGCAACGTGTCGTTCCGCAGTACATCCCCCGCTCCTGCGAGCTGGACCGTAAACTATACGACGCATGGGGGTGAGAACACTACCGACAACACTTCTTGCGCCACGGGGGGCACTGAGGGATCCAAGACCATCTCCCCCGGTACCATGGGCACAGCCTCCGTGGGTATCTCCAACAAAGAGTCTATGAGGCTTGGCACCGTGACCCTGCCCGCTGAGTCAACGCTTGTATTCGACCATTGGACTGACCAGAACGGCAACACCATGGTCAACGATGCGTGTCTCTCCGGGA
>DATDKO010000164.1:0-9409 GCA_036519935.1 Rubrobacter sp.
AGGCTACAGGTTTTCAGGCAACAGGATTGGCATTGGAGGGTCACTCCTTGCCCCGTTCTTGCAGCAGGGGGAGAATAAAGGACATGCGGGTGCCTTCTCCTGGCTGACTCTCGGCCTCGATGCGACCGCCGTGGGCTTCGACTATGGTCTCCCATCGCATCTTCGCCCCCCGGGCTCCCATCCGGAGGTTGCTCACTTTGGTACATCTGTCCGTCGAAATTAGCGGAGAGGGTGGCACCTTCACTAAGCCTGTGCGGGTCGAGAGCATCAGGCGCGGCGGAGTTCGTGGCTTCCAGTTTCCCTGGCAGTAAGGCGCGTGTGATCTTCCCCATATACGGAGAAGGGTTCTTTACGGACCACAGGAGCGTCGAAGAGCTCGGGACCTCGCCACCGGCGCCTTCCGCTGGTTGACAAACTGCGTTCCAGACAATCTCATCTGGCTATCGTCCCTCCCGTACGTATACTCCTTTGTATGAGACTCATCGTCGCCGAAAAGCCGTCCGTCGGTCGGGACATAGCGAGCGCCCTGGGAAGGCATCGAAGGGAGAAAGGATCCCTGGCTGGCGAAGGCTGGACCGTTACCTGGGCGCTCGGGCATCTGGCCGAGTTGGCGCCGCCAGACGCTTACGGCGAGGCGTACAAGAAGTGGCGTCTGGAGAGCCTGCCTATCCTGCCAGGACGCTTCAAGGTCAGGGTGAACCACAAGACCCGCGAGCAGTTCAACGTGGTAAAGGATCTGATGAGGAGCCCTTCTGTGAAGGAGGTTGTAAACGCCTGCGACGCGGGGAGAGAGGGGGAGCTCATCTTCGCCTACTTGTACGGTCTCTCGGGTTGCAGCAAGCCCGTTCTCCGGCTCTGGATCTCCTCCCTCACCCACGAGGCTATAAGGGAGGGTTTCGACGCTTTGCGCGAGGGCGCTGCGATGAAACCTCTCGAAGACGCGGCCCGCAGCCGGGGAGAGGCTGACTGGATCGTCGGCATGAACGCCACCCGCGCCTACTCGGTTCGCTTCGGCGGTCGTGGAAACGTACTCTCTGTGGGTCGCGTCCAGACCCCGACCCTGAAGCTTCTCGTTGACCGTGAAAAGGAGATACAAGACTTCGAGCCCGAGAAGTTCTGGACCGTCCACGCCCGCTTTTACCGTGACGGGAGTACTTACGACGGCGTGTGGTTCGAGAACAAACAGAACCGCCTGCCCGAGAGAGAGGCCGCGGACCGCATAGCGGAGAAGGTGCGTGGCGGGACGGGGACCGTTCGCAAGGCGCAGAAGAAAACGGCGACGGAGAAGCCGCCGCTCCTCTATGACCTGACCGAGCTCCAGCGCAACGCCAACGCCCGCTATGGCTTCACGGCCGAGCGCACGTTGCGGGCCGCCCAGACACTCTACGAAGAGAGAAAGCTCATCACCTACCCGCGTACCTCGAGCCGCTACCTCTCGAAGGACCTGGTAGGAAGCCTCAAGAAGCGGGTCGAAGCTGCGGGGGCGCTCCCCGATCTTTCGCCTTTTGCGGAGAAGCTGCTCGGAGGACAGAAGCTCCCGATCAGCAAGCGCATCGTGGACGACTCCAAGGTTACCGACCATCACGCGATCGTCCCGACGAACAAGAACAGGTCGGGGGAGCTCCCGCCGGATGAGGCCAAGGTCTATGACCTGGTGGCCCGGCGTTTTGTGGCCGTATTCTTCCCCGCTGCCCGCTTCGAGAACACGACCGTCGTGACCGAGGTCAGAGAGGAGACGTTCCTATCTCGTGGGCGTGTCGTGCTCGAGGCGGGCTGGCGGGCGCTCTACCCCGACGGGGTCGGAGGCCGGAAAGAGAAAGAGTCGCCCGTGTTGCCGCCGATCGAGGTGGGGCAAGAGTGGGCTGTAGCGAAGGTCGGCGTCAAGGAGGGGGTGACCAAGCCGCCCCCGCGCTACTCGGAGTCCGCATTGCTCGGGGCGATGGAGACGGCGGGGAAACTCGTCGAGGATGAGGAGCTCAGGCAGCAAATGAAGGACTCGGGCCTCGGGACGCCGGCCACCAGGGCCGCCACCATAGAACGACTCATAAAGGTAGGCTACGTCGAGCGCGAGAAGAAGGCCCTCGTCCCTACGGAGAAAGGAAGGTCCCTTATCGGACTCCTCGGGGAGAGCCAGCTCTCATCCCCGGAGCTCACTGCCCGCTGGGAAGAGCGACTCGCAAAGATGGAGAAAGGCGCGGAGCACCGCCCCGACTTTATGGCCGACATAAGCGGCTTCACCAAAAAGCTCGTCGAAGAGGTGCGCGGAATGGAAGGGGAGAGGCTGGCCGCTCCCTCCCGCAGCCGCGAGTCGCTCGGCGCTTGCCCCAAGTGCGGATCTCCTGTCGTCGAGACGAAGAAAGCCTACAGCTGCTCGGCGTGGAAAAAGACCGGATGCGACTTCGCGATCTGGAAACAAGTCTCCGGCAAACGTCTCAGCGAAGGCCAAGCGAAACAGCTCCTTGCAAGGGGGCGCACCGGACAGATGAAAGGTTTCAAGAGCAAGGCAGGCAAGCCCTACGCCGCCGCGCTCAAGCTCGACGGCGAGCACAAAGTACGGCTGGAATTCGAGAATCGCCGTAAATAGAGTCTCCGCATGTCAGATCGGTAACTGTACCTTCTGAGTTGTGCGCTACACTCTCGCGGGTATGAAAACTATTGTCGTCGGGGCCGGATTGGCCGGCCTCACCTGCGCAAAGGTACTCAGAGAACGCGGAGCGGAGGTCGCCGTCTTCGACGCATCAGACGGTGTCGGCGGCCGCGTGCGGACCGATGTGCAGAACGGCTTCCTGCTCGACCGGGGTTTCCAGGTGTACTTTACGTCTTATCCTGTCGCGGGGAGGCATCTGGACTACGAAACGCTCGACTTCAGGGGCTTCGATCCTGGTGTGGTCGTCTGCAGGGGACCGGAGAAGAGCGTACTCTCCGACCCCCTGCGCGACCCGAAGGCGCTCCTCCCATCTCTCCTCTCCGATGCGGCCACCTTCGGGGACAAGCTCCGTACGCTCGAAATGGTCGCGAGAACGATTGAGGTGGGGATCAGTGCAGGTGCGGAGGACGGCGAGGCGGATACGTCGACGCTAGAGTATCTGAAGACAGCAGGTCTCTCGGGGAGATACGTAGACTCTTTCTTCAGGCCGTTCTACGGCGGCATAATGCTGAACCGCGAGTTGACCACCAGTGCCCGCGTCCTCCGCTTTACCCTCAAGATGCTCGCCACGGGCCGCACGGTCGTCCCTGCCCTGGGGATGGGTGAGATTCCGCGCCAGCTCGCCTCCCGTTTGCCTGAGGGTGAAATCCAACTGAACAGCCCTGTGGAGGATCTCCTGCGCGAACGGGAGCGCGTGGTCGGTGTCAGGAGCGCGGGAAGAGAGCACGAGGCCGATGCGGTGGTCGTGGCCACGGATGCGCCGGCGGCTGGAGCACTCACCGGTGAGGCGGTGCCTGAGGGGTCTGTGGGGGAGGTATGCTTATACTACGAGACCGATGGGCTTGGTAGTGGAAAGAAGATCCTTTTGAACGCCGAAGATGGAGTATTCGTGAACAACGCCGTGGAGATGAGCAACATCTCCGAGAAGTACGCACCGCCGGATCGCCACCTTCTCTACGCCGTGGCGCTCACGGGAATGGACCTGCCCGATGAGGACCTCTACCGCAGGGGCATCGAGGACCTCAGCCGCTGGTATCCCGGCGCAGACTTCAGGCCGCTCGCGCTCCGCCGCATCCCTTATGGACAGTTCGCCCAGCCGCCGGGCATCCACAGCAGGCTGCCCGAGAACAGGACACAGACGCCAGGGCTTGTGCTCGCGGGCGAATACACCGAGGATTCTTCCATAAACGGTTCGATGCTCTCCGGAGAGAAGGCTGCCAGGGCGGTAATCGCGTGAACACCAACGGCGTTCCGGCGCTAAAGATAGGGAAGCTCACGAAGACCTATTCCAACGGTTTTCTGGCCCTCGACGGAGTCTCGCTCGAGGTGGAGGCCGGGAGGTTCTTCGGGTTGTTAGGGCCAAACGGTGCAGGAAAGACGACGCTCATAAACGGCGTGGTCAGCCTAGCCAGGCCCGATTCAGGCTCGGTCGAGGTCTTCGGGAAAGACGCCTTCCGGGAGTTTCGGGAGGCACGGCGTATGATCGGCGTCTCCCCCCAGGAGGTGAACCTGGACAAGTTCCTGACCGTCGAGGAGACATTGCTTTTCCACGCAGGATACTACGGCGTTTCCAGGAAGAAGGCCCGAGAGAGGGCCGAGGAGCTTCTAGAGCGGTTCGAACTCGCGGAGAGGCGCGGGCAGAGGACGAACACGCTCTCGGGGGGTATGAAGCGGCGCGTGTTGTTTGCCAGGGCGCTCATGCACGACCCGAAGGTGCTGTTTCTGGACGAGCCGACGGCGGGCGTAGACGTGGAGTTGCGCTACAAGCTGTGGGGCTACATAAAGGAGCTGAACCGTGGGGGGATGACCATCCTGTTGACGACGCATTATCTGGAGGAGGCCGAGGCGCTGTGCGAGGAGATCGCGCTCATAAACGGAGGCACCATCGCCGCCCAGGGCAGCAGCGAAGATCTCAAGGAGCGCTACGAGGCAAGGAACGTCGAGGAAGTCTACATGAAGGTGATAGGCCATGATCTTCACGGATAGGACTTTCCAGACCCTCCTCTCGCGCGAGATCCTGCGCTTTACGCGGGTCTGGATGCAGACAATAGTTCCGCAGCTTCTGACCTCGCTCCTCTACCTCGTGGTCTTCGGCATCGCGCTCGGCGGCCGTATAAAGCAGATCGAAGGCATCCCTTACCTCGACTACATCCTGCCTGGCATAGCCCTGATGAGCCTCATAACAAACTCGCAGATGAACTCATCCTGGTCGGTCTTCGACGCCAAGCGTGAGCGCTACATAGACGAGGTGCTCATCAGCCCGATGAGCGACCTGCAGATCGCACTCGCCTACTCTTTGGGCGGTATGCTGCGCGGGCTGGTGATGGGGGCCGGGGTCTTCATCGTCGGAGTGCCTTTCGTCGGCGTACAGATCAAACACCCGCTGATGCTCGTGGTGATCGGGCTTCTCGCCTCCTTCGCGTTCTCCTCTTTAGGCACGATGGTCGGCGCCCTGGCGACGAGGATAGAGCACATCTCGCTCATCACGAGCGTTATCATCCAGCCGCTTGCGTTCCTGGGCGGGGTTTTCTACTCCGTCGGGATGCTGCCCGGCGTGCTCAAGGTGGTGACGTTCTTCAACCCCATCTTCTACACGGTCGACGCGGCCCGCTATGTGACGCTCGGCGTCTCCGATCTGAACCCCTATCCTACCCTGGGTATGGTCTGCCTCATCGCCGCCATCTGCTTTGGCGGCGCCTGGTGGGCCATAAGCCGTGGCCCGAATCTGCGATACTGAGACGGCCGAGGTAGGGGAGCTGCGGCGGTCCACCAGCGTAGTCCAGGAAGCATTCTGAAAGGTCACGATAAAGAGCGGGAAGCTCTGGAGGCCACGTACTTACTCCTTTCCGGCCTACGCGCTTACGCTGACGTTCTAGCCTTTTGTAGAGTTTCGGCCCTCCTTCCCGGCAAGAGGTCTGTCCCCGCGATGATCAGGGCGAGGACGCTGAGAGCCCCGCCGATGAGGTAAGGCGACGGGATGCCGAGATGGTCGAACGCGAGCCCGGCGGTCGTGGGTCCGACAATCATGGCGAGGCTGAGGATCGCCTGCAGACCTCCCATGAGCCTTCCCTGCGCCTCGGCCGGGGTCCGGTTGGAGATGATGGCTGTGAGGCTAGGGATGGCCAGCCCCATCCCTAGCGCCAGGAGGCCCACGACCGGGTAGAGGAGGACACCGGAAGGGACCAGCGCCACGAGGACGAGGTTGAGGGAGACAAGGGCGAGCCCGCCAACTAGGAGTCTGCTCTCCCCAAAACGTGGCTGGAGGCGTCCGATCAGGAACCCCTGCGTGACGACGGCGCACACCCCTACGAAGGCGAAGAAGAAGGCGTTTGACGTCGTCCCCCACCCGAACCGGACGTGGCTGAACAGCGGGAAGTTATTCACGAGCCCGGCGAGAGCCAGGTTGAGCAGCAGTACTGCCGCGAGCAAAGCCCGAACGTGTCTCATCTTCAGTAGGCGGGCCAGTTGTGAGATGGGGTCGAGACGCAAGAGGGGGATCTTCTTGCGCAGGTGGGGCGCATGGGATTCGGGGAGGGTCAGGTAGCCGAAGACGCAGTTGGTGAGGGCCAGGGCTGAGGCGAAGAGGGCTGGGGCGCTCAATGAGTGGAGGCTGAGGAGGCCGCCGAGGGCTGGTCCTGCCATGAGGCCTAGCCCGAAGGCAGCCCCGATCAGGCCTAGCCCCCGCGCCCTGTCCTCCTTCGTCGTGCTGTCAGCTATGTACGCCTGGGCGGTCGCCAGCGTGCCGCTCGTGGCGCCGGCCAGGGCGACGGCGATGACGAGGATGGTGAGCGTCCGGGCGAGGCCGAGCAGCAGGTAGGCGAATGAGGTCCCGAGCAGGCAAAGCAGGAGGACAGGGCGTCTTCCATGGCGGTCCGATATCCCGCCGAGGAAAGGACCACCGGCGAACTGCATCGCGGCGTAGAGGGAGCCGAGCAGGCCGACGAGTACTGCGCCAGAAGCGTACAGGCCAGCGTAGAAGGGTAGCAAGGGGACCACGATGCCGTACCCGATCATATCCACGAACACCGTGACGAAAAGGAACACGAGCGGCGACCGGCGACGCCACTCATCCGAGGTCACGCCGTCTGCCTGTTCTCTATCAGCCGCCGCGTCCCCTCGAGCACCGCGTCGCCGACGGCTCCCGGTTCGGTATGGATGGGACGTCCGAACTCGACCCTGGCGTCCACATTGCGCAGAGCGGGGACGAGCTCCTGGAGCGTGGCGGCGAGCCACTCGCGGTCGCGCCTGCGGCGGCGCAGGTGGATCAGAGGGTTCCGCAGGGCCGAAGGTGAGATCACACCGCTGACCACGACGGGGACGACCACGAGCCCTGGTGTGAGACGAGCGAAGAGGTCGGCACTCGAGGACCAGTTATCCAGTGCTCTGACGGCGCCGGGCAAGACAGCCGGGTCGGGCTCGATCCTGCCCCCTGGGAATGTTAGTACGCTGCCGCCGCTACGCAGGTGCCTGGCCGCCGCCCGCACGAGCCCTGAACGTCCTGCGGAGGTCTCCGAGACTGTCAGAAGGTAACGTGAAGTATTGGGGAGGGCTTCGAGAAAGGGACGGTCGGCGGCGATGACACGCAGGTCGTCCCTCGGCGTCGCCGCGAAGAGGGCGACGGCGTCTGCGAGACCAGGATGGTTGGAGACGAGGAGCAGCGGCCCCCCGCGCGGTACGTTCTCCTGACCCTCGATGCTGGTGTTACGGGAAAGCCTCTTCAGCGCCCACACGCCTCCCGCTCCCAGGCCAGACTCGCCGACTATTCTGTCGTAAGTCAGTATCTGGCGCGCTAGACGCCGGGCTGGTATGCGCGAGATGGACTCCATTACCTCACGCCCGTGGCTTACCTCGCCCAGCCCGAAGGCTGAGATAAGGTCGTCCACACATAGCCGCGTGAGACGTTCGAGATGCTCCTCGCTCCCCGAAGAAGGCTGGAGCTCCTTGACAGGGGTCGGCAGTTGGGAGATGCTATCCAAGGCCCTTCCCCGCGACCCTATCTATACCGTCAACGCCCGGTAAGGCGGTATCCGTGAGCCATGTGGTAACCACGTGTGCCACCCTTTCGCTTGCCTCAAACGATGATCGGTGCGCCTCCTCATTATCTGTTAGTACGCACCGGCCGCAGGTGCGGTTCGGGTACCGTTTTGAGGATACCCTATAATTCGCGTGCCTAGCTTCCCGGTTCGGCTTCGCGGCGGCGCAGGATCTCGACGGCCGAGCCGGCGAGTACGGTGTCGTCGAGCCTGACGTGAGGCTTGGCGACCTTCACCTTTACGGCTTCGACCGCGGGATGCTCGGCGAGCGTAGCTGCAGCGATCCTCTCTGCCAGTGTCTCGGTAAGTTGTACAGGCAGTCCCTCGACGATCTCGCGCGCCAAGCGGTGGACCTCGCCATAGTCCACGGTCTTCGTCAGGTCGTCGGAGGTCCCAGCGGGTCTCAGGTCGAGGTGCAATTCGATGCTCACGACGAAAGGCTGGCCAAGCTCGTGCTCGGCCGGCAGGGTTCCGTGGCGGCCGTGGAAGACCATGTCCGCAAGAAGTATGCGATCCTCGTTCATCGACTCCTTTCGCTCCCTTCCATCCGAATCAGTATGCCAGAACGTAAAGACCGGTATGCTAGGGATTAGTCTGAAATGGTGGCTGTAGTAGAATCTCGGACTACTCGACCACGACCTAGATCGGACACAGGGACCATGCCTTCGATCCGACGCGTTGCACGAGCCGGGTTACCAACTTCCCACGGCGGCTTCGGAATGTTCGTCTACGAGGCGGCGGACAGCAGGGAACACGTGGCGCTCACCACGGGTTTCGAGCCTGGAACTGCTGGCGAGGACGAGGCGATCCTGGTTCGACTGCACTCTGAGTGCCTGACCGGTGACGTCTTCGGCTCGCGGCGCTGCGACTGCGGGGAGCAGCTCGAAGATAGCATGAGGCTCCTGCGCGAGCAGGGGCGCGGCGTCCTCCTCTACCTGAGGGAGGAGGGACGCGGCATCGGGCTCGCGAACAAGATCTCTGCCTACGCGCTTCAGGAGGAGGGACTCGACACCGTCCAGGCGAACCTGGCTCTTGGCCTCCCCGAGGACGCGCGCGACTATCGGGTGGCTGCCGAGATGCTCCTGGACCTCGGCGTGCACCGCGCGGCATTGCTGACGAACAACCCGGCCAAGATCGAAGGCCTCAGAAGCCATGGCATCGAGGTCGTTGAGCGCCTGCCGGTCCAGGTCGAACCTAACCCGTTCAACCTCAGGTACCTGCGGACGAAGAAGGAGAAGATGGGACATCTCTTCCCGGCTTCGATCTTGCACGGGGGGCTGCCTGACGAACGGCCCAACGGCCCGGCGAACGGGACATCGTGATAGGAGAGCATCCTTCGGCGGGTGGAGAGACCCCTACCCGGCCTTCTGTCACCGTGAGCTACGCGCAGACGCTCGACGGGCGCGTGGCGACCACAACGGGGGAATCAAAGTGGATCAGCTGCCCTGACTCCCTGCGCTTCGCCCACGAGATGCGCGCCTCTCACGATGCTATCCTCGTCGGCGCCGGGACGGTCTGCAAGGACGATCCCCGTCTGACGGTTCGCCACGTCCCTGGCACTAGCCCCTTGCGCGTGGTCGTCGACAGCACCCTGCGCACACCCCCCGACGCCGCCGTGCTCGCTGATGGCGCGGCCCAGGGAACGGTGTTCGCCGTTACGGACCGCGCGCCGGAAGAACGCCGCGAGAAAGTCTTCTCTCTGGGCGCTACCGTCCTTGAGTTGCCTTCT
>DATDKO010000165.1:0-3361 GCA_036519935.1 Rubrobacter sp.
CGCCAGACCATCAGCAGGTGGGTACGCAGCACCGGATCGCTCGCTTTACGGTAGAGACCCTCCAACAAGCGCGTGGACTCCGATTCCTCTAAACTTCGTTTCTCGCTCATGCTCGGAAGTATACAACCGGATTCCGTATCAAACGGCGAGGCTGCGCTCCTCGGTCGCCCACAGAGGACCTCGCACATTTGCAGGAAGTTCAGGAAGCTGCCGGATCTGGATTCGAGTCAGATGACTAACCCTCAAGAAGCACGCTACTTACCCGTCATGAGAGCCTTGAGCATGTTCCCATGCCCCACCGAGGTCATCGACAACCTGTTACCTCATCAGATCATAGTCATCGCTGCCTACCCCCCGAGGCGGAGCAGGTATGCGGGATGGTAGGTTGCTAAGGCCGGCTTTCCGAACTCGGTGTCGAATAGGGTGCCGTGCTCGGACCTGAGGGTGAACGACTTCTTAATTATGGCCTTCGCTGGCATGCTGCCGAGCAGTGCCAGGGCGCGGGGTTTGACTAGATCGAGCTCCTCCTTTAGAACATCAATGCTCTCCCTGATCTCGCCCGCTCGCGGCGGACGGTTCTGGGTGCTCCCCCCGCCCTCCTTGGTCGGGCGGATCTTTACGATGTTGGTCACGTAGAGCTTCGAGCGGTCGATCCCGGCCTCTTCGAGCAGCTCGTCGAGCAGCTTCCCGGTGTTACCCACGAACGGACGTCCCTCTTCGACGAGATTCACCTTGCCGAACATCCTCTGACAGTCGAAGGAATATGGTAGCCGTTCTCGAAGGCGAAGAGCAGACGGCTGTGAGAGGGCTCCTCCTCTGGGCTCTTGAAGTACGCCAGACTTCCGCTCATGCCGAAATGCATGAGCATCCACCCGCCACCGTCGAGTCATGCGAAGAGGTTCTTGCCGTGGCGACGGGTGATCCTAAAGGTGTGCCCCTTCAGGGTGCTCTGCAACGTGTGAGCGGAGACGTCGCCCAGTATCTTTTCGTTGCGCACCCCCACGGACCGTATCTTCTGATGCAACGAGGTCGCGTCCATATATCGCTTGAAGACCTCCACGTCGGGGAGTTCCGGCATCGCTCATCCCTCCAACATCATCTGCTGTAGCCTGAGCGCGTCCTGCGCAGCGTAGCCCACCTCGTCGCTGTCGAAGTAGCAGTAGACGTCCAGCCCCTCCTTCAGCCAGGCGGAGAAAGTGCCAGCCCACCCGGCCAGCCGCTCGCGGCCGTAGCGTCCCCGGTAAGGACCATCAGGCCCGTGCAGCCTCACATACGCGAAGTCCGCGGTGATCTCCTTCGGGGAGGTCTTGCCGTCGAGATCGTAGACGCAGAACGACGATCCATAGTTCCTTAGGAGTTCGTAGTTCTTATCGTCGATCCAGCTGGGATCCCGGAACTCGAAGGCGTAGCGTTGGTCCTCCGGCAGTATCTTAAGGAAACCTTCCAGCCGCTCCGAGTTCGACCTCCACCTAGGGGGGAGTTGAAACAGTATGGGACCGAGTTTGTTCCCGAGGATACTCACCCTGCCGAGGAGCCTCTCCAGCGGCTCTCTGGGGTCTTTGAGCTTCTTCATGTGGGTGAGATAGCGCGAAGCCTTGACCGAGAAGACGAAGTCTTGCGGAACCGCATTCCTCCACCGAAGGAGCGTCTCTTTCTCCGGCAGCCGGTAAAAGGAATTGTTGACCTCAGCAGTGCCGAAGCAACCAGCATAGTACTCGAGGAAGGCCTCGTCAGGGAGGCCCGAAGGATAAAACGGACCTTTCCAATGATCGTAATACCAGCCGGACGTTCCGATATAGGCGCCTATTCTCATCACCCGCGCTTTGCCAAGCTAAATCTCCCCGAAAGAACATCCGGACGCCCGGATCGACCCTCTTTACAAAACATTGTTCCTCTGTAGCAGTCACGCAAATTCGCAAGGTCCCGTGTGTCCAGGGACAGCAGAAGATCTAAGACAGAGCCATGCCCAACGCGTCGGCCGGTGTGGCTGCTACGTCCCAAGAGAGCGAGCCCTATCTTCCTCGCGGGTCCCTAATCTCGCCAGGCTTCTTCCGCTCCGTGCTCGTAATGCTCGTAGGCAGTTATGAGTCCGCCCAGAACCTCTGCCGTGGTCTCGAACAGGGCTTCGGCCCTCGGATCTTCCACCTTGCGCACGTCCTGGCGCAGGTGGTCCCTGACGTCGCTCAACATACCCCTTATCTTGATCGTGTGGTGACGCGGATCGCTCTCCGCGTACCGCTCTCGGTTTTCACGCAAAAAATCCTCCTTCCGACGGTCACCTGTGTCTCGTTTATCCGCTCCACGCTCTTTGGCCCAGGTAGCACGCAAACCATCCGGCGGCGAGCCGGGCGACTTCTTCAAGTTTTCCCGGCTCCTCAAAGAGGTGGGTCGCCCCGGGCACGACTTCGAGCCTCTTCTCCGCCCGTATTTGCTCAGTCGCCTCGCGGTTCATGCCGAGCACGGGCTCGTCTTCCCCGCCGACGATGAGCAGCGTAGGCGCTACCACACGGGACAACGCCTCCCCCGCCAGATCCGGGCGTCCGCCGCGCGAGACGACTGCGCCCACCGCATCCAGTCGTTTTGCAGCCGCGACCAGCGCGGCCCCCGCCCCCGTGCTAGCGCCGAAGTAGCCGACCCGGAGGTTTTGCGTGTCCGGCTCCTGTGCCAGCCAGTCGGTGGCGCCCGCCAGCCTGTCGGCGAGCAGCCCGATGTCGAACCGAAGGCGGCGCGTCCTGAGATCCACCTCCTCCTCTTCGGGTGTGAGGAGGTCGATAAGCAAGGTAGCAAGCCCCGCTTCGCGTAAGGCCCCAGCGACGTAACGGTTGCGGGGGCTATGCCGGCCGGAACCGGAGCCGTGGGCGAAGAGCACGATCCCCTGGGCGCCCTCGGGGATATCCAGGTTTCCTTCGAGCTCCACCGGACCCGCCGCAATCCTGACCTCGCGCCCTTCCATCGGTCACCTCCTCCGTTCCAAGACCGTCGTGTTGATCGCGCTGGCGCACCCGAGCAGCCCGACGCCCTCCTCGTCGGACATCCGAAGGGTCTTCGTCCGTGCATCCAGACAACCTCTTGGCGATCCTCTGTCCGGCGTCTTCCCCGTCCCTAAAGGACCCTCCTTCCCCATGCCGAGCTCCGTCCCTTCAGCCCTTGACCACGATCAGGGGCCTAAGGCGCGCCACCTTCTTCCCTATGCCCGCCCCGTCCGTCGTATCCACGACCTCGGTAGCGTCCTTATATGCTTCGGACATCTCCTCGTCTACGGTGGCCCGGTTGGCGGCGCGTATCAAGATCCCCTTGTCCTCCAGCTCTCGCCTGAGGTTGCGGCCCTTCGCCGCCTTCTTCGCTGCCCGGCGGCCCATCT
>DATDKO010000166.1:0-5190 GCA_036519935.1 Rubrobacter sp.
GAGGGGGCCGAGCGTGGTGATCGGGTCGAAGGGGTCGCCGAGTATGATCCCGCGCTCGATCGCCCCGCCGAGCCTTTCGAGGTAGGCCTCGTAGACCCTCTCGTGCACCAGGAACCGTTCCCCGGCGGTGCAGCTCTGACCAGCGCCCAGGAAGGCGGAGGTGAGGCTCGCCTCCGCGGCGGCGTCGAGGTCGGCATCGTCCAGGATCACCATCGGCCCGTTGCCTCCCATCTCGAGGAGTAGCGTCTTGCCGGCGGCACGCCCGGCCACCTTCTGTCCGGTCTCGGTGGAGCCGATAAAACCGACCGCTTGGGTGCCTGGGTTGGCCGCCACCTCGTCTCCGACGACGGGACCGGGGCCGGTGATCATGTTGAAGAGCCCGGATGGCAGTCCCGCGTCGACGATGCACTCGGCGAGCTTCACGGCACAGACAGACGTCGAGGAGGCCGGCGCCCAGACGACCGCGTTGCCGCAAGCTAGCGCCGGCGCGATCAGCTCCGCCGGCATGGTGTAGGGCCAGTTCCACGGTGAGATCACGCCGACTACCCCGCGCGGAACCCTGTAGAGCATGACGCGCTTGTCGGCGTCTACCGAGGGCGGCATGGCCCCCTCCAGCCGCGTCACGTCGGCGCTCGCCATCTCGAAGTAAGCGACCAGCTCATCGACCTCGTCGTAAGCCTCGGCCACAAGCGGCTTGCCCTGATCCAGGGTCAACGTCTCCGCCAGGTCGTCGCGACGTTCCTGGATAATCTCCGCGATCCGGATCATCGCTGCGGCACGCTCGAACGCGGAGAGATTCGCCCATCCCGACCAGGCCTCGTTCGCGGCGGCTATCGCCCGCTCTACGTCTGCTCGGGTCCCTTCGGGTACGGTCCCGATCTGCTCTCCTGTCGCCGGGCTCGTGGCCTCCATACGGGCTTCGGACTCGCCTGCGGTCCATTCACCGGCGAGGTACATCGAGTAGTCTTTCGTCTTCGTGTACATCACATCCCCCTTGCGAAGGCTTCGTGGTAGATCTCCTCGTAGTCTGCGACCGTAACCTCGCGGGGGTTCCCGACCGTCTGCGGGTCTTCGTAAGCGATCTGGGCCAGTATCGGGATCTCGTCCTCCGAGAAGCCCAACTCCTTCATCGTCGGTATCCCGACGTCCTCGGTCAGGCGGTAGAGCTCCTCGATGCCGGTCAGGGCGGCCTCGAGCGGTTCGAGCCCCCTGGTGTCCGCTCCGAGTGCCTGTGCGATCCGGGCGTAGCGCTCGGGCGCGGCTGGGGCGTTGTACTCGCAGACCGGACCGAGGACGCGGGCCGTCAGGGCGCCGTGGGGGCAGTCGTGGACGCCCCCTGCCGACTGGCTCATGGCGTGGGCGGCTCCCGCGCTCTCTGTGCCGTAGGCCATCCCTCCGAACGTGGCCCCGTGTGCCATGAACGTGCGGGCCTCCATGTTCGCCCCGTCCTGGCAGGCGGCTCGCAGCCACCGCGCCACGTACTCTATGGCCGTCAGCGCGAAAGAGTCGGTGAAGGGCTGATGATAATCGCAGGTGTAGCACTCGATCCCGTGCGAGAGCGCGTCCATCCCCGTCGCCGCCGTGATGGCAGCCGGCAGGCCGACGGTCAGGGCTGGATCTATTAGCGCCACGCGCGCGCCGATCAGGGCCGTGCCACCGACGTTGAACTTTATCTTGCGCTCGTGGTCGGTGATGACGGCCCAGAGCGTAACCTCGCTGCCTGTTCCTGCCGTCGTTGGTACCGTCACGAGCGGCGGGATGCGCCGCGTGATCGGTGTCTTACCGTACTCGTAATCGGCTATGGACCCGCCGTGGACGATCTCGACGCCTACCCCCTTGGCTGTGTCCATCGAACTGCCGCCGCCGAGGGCTACGAGCCCGTCGCAGCCCTCCTCCCTGTAGACCTCGCTCGTCCGTCCGATGAGTTCCACGTCGGGGTTCGGCCTGACCCCGTCGAAGACGGAGACGTCCGCAAGGTGCTCGAGGGCGTTCTCTGCGATACCCGCGGCGACCACGCCTCCGTCGGTTACTAGCAACGGGCGTCTCACCCCCAACTCCTCTACGATCTCGCCCAGCCTGCCGATGGCTCCAGGCCCGTGCACCATGCGGGTGGGGACCTCGACCGTGCGCACGGTCTCGACTTCGACGCTCATACGGCCTCCTCGTTCATATTCTGCATCTGGCCCTGTTCGCTGTCGGATAGCCTCGAGCTGGAACCACGCGTGAAGTCCGGCCCGAACCTCTGGAGAGCGAGGCGGCGGGGGGCCAGATAGAGTTCTGGCGTCCCCTGCCGCTCCAGAAACGAGAGCGCACCCTCTCCCAGCGCAGCGCCCTCCTCGATGCCGGATTCCCACACGTTCGACTGTTCGCCCGGATCGCGCCCAAGATCGTAGAGCTCGGGCATGTAGGCGGGACCGCCGAGAATAAGGGACCGCTCGCGCGTGGTCACGGTCATCGGCATGTAGCTCGCGATACGCCGGGGCCGGGAATCGACGGCGGTGGTGAACTCGCCCGCCGCGAAGTAGAGGGGCCATGAGCTGACGACGAACGGGCGATGCTCGTCCTCCCCTCCCACGAGAACGTCCCCGAACGACTCTCCTTGCATGGCCTGAGGACGCTCGACGCCCACGAGGTCGAGTATGGTGGGCGCGAGATCGGGTGCGGTCGTCAACGCCGAGCGACGACCGGGTTCCAACCCGGGAGCGCGGACCATAAGGGGCACGTTCGTAAGCTCCTTGTAGAGTGGTGACCATCCTACTGTGAGCAACCACGACTCGGGTAACCAGTCCGGGACTATCGAGTCCTTGGCCAGGACGGCGTCCTGGTCGTTGATCCACTCGGCTTTGCCGAAGTAGCCGTGCTCCCCGAAGTAGAAGCCGTGGTCGGAGGTGAAGAAGACGAGCGTGTTCTCCGTGAGCCCGAGGGCGTCCAGCTTCGCCAGCAGCCTTCCGATCCAGAAGTCGACCATCGTGACCTCGCCGCAGTAGGTGGCGTGCGCGAGGTTCACGTCATCTTGGGTGAGTCCGGCCTCCTCCCACCTGCCGTAGCTGGGGTAGATCTGGCGCCCCTCGTAACCCGCGCGGTACAGCGAGGTGTAGTAATCAGGCGCGTCCCAGGGCTCGTGCGGGTCCCAGGTGTCGACGTAGAGAAAGAACTGTTCCTTGTAGTGTCTCTCCAACCACTGCTCTGCCTCCGTGACGGTGCGCGCCACGAGCCTGTCCGACTCCGACCTCCACGTCTTCCGGTAGTCGGAGCGTTCGTGCGGCCTGGTGTCGTCGCCCTGGCCCCTGATCCAGACGAAATCGTCGAAGCCGCGGTCGTAACCGAACCCGCCCCTGACGAAGAAAGGCGTGTCCACAACGCCCATCGTCAGGTAACCGGCTTCGGAGAGAAGCCCTGGAAGCGTGGGCACGTTTTGGGGCAACGGCTCCCAGCCCATATAGGTGTAGGAGAAGGTGCCCGTAAGGATGTCCGCCCTTGCAGGCATCGTGGGAAAAGATGAGATCACATGCCGGTCGAAGACCACAGAAGAACTCGCGAACTCGTCTATGTAAGGCGTATGAATATAGGTGTTTCCGAATGCTCCCAGGTGGTCTCGACGAAAGGTGTCCGACACGATGACCACCACGTTGGGTCGAGTCGACATATGCATACCTCCTGCGTAAGGTAAGCCCGACGGTTATTGATGCAGGAGGGGCGGCGCGCGTCGGCCGGCCAGGTACTGGTTGCCTTCCAGTTGACCGTTGCTGGCAAAAGCTCCGTAAGACCACCAATTCAACCGATTTCGGGATTCGAAATCGTCCGATTCGCCGATCAGATAGGGTAGGATCTGCGAAACTTCAGGAAGCCCGCGAAGCGTTACCTTCCGGCTGCCGAAAAGGTTGAGGCGGCCGCAACGCCCGGAACGAAATACACCCGAAAGATGCGAAGACGGTAAGGCCGTCTCTCCAGTCTCTCTGTTGCGTATAGTGCATGCGGTTGTCATATGGAAAACTCATAGCACTTTGTTGCTAATATGTCAAGGGACGAGCGGAGATTTAGGTACTACGTGGTGGAGAGCAGCGTCCTGAGCACGAGAACCGTCGCCAGCCAGCGAAAGAGGCGTAGCTCGGACTGAAACGCGCAGCACAGGCGTATTCCGTTTACTACTGTTTACTACTGGTAGTCGGGTTGTCGGCAGTCGGATTACCTCAGCGTTGCGGAACTTCTATGCAACAGGTGGCCAACAGTATAAAATAGGGCGATAGGCTGTACGTTGACGGGGCAGCGGAGTCTGGGGAAAGGCGAAGATCGCGGCGTGGGTTTGTGCGAAGAACGAGTCGAAGTCCTACGCCTGGAAGATTCTCCGCGCGATAGACGATCGCAAACGATGGTACGAGCTGCCTGAGGAGGTGGACGGAGGACCATGATCTCTAAACTCTTTTCACGGGAACCCGAAACCAAGGTGTACTTCGCTACGGACATCCACGGCTCGGAGACCTGCTGGCGCAAGTTCTTGAACTCGGGCAAGCACTACGAGGCGAACATCATGATCCTTGGTGGCGATATGACAGGCAAGGCGCTCGTCCCGATAGTCGAGGAAGGACCAGGACACTGGCACGCGACACTACTCGAGAACCGGCGGAAATTCGAGAGCGAGGATGAGGTAAAGGAGTTCGAGGATTCCGTCAAGAGACGCGGCTACTACCCCTTCCGCACTGACCCGGACGAGATGAGCGAGCTCGAGTCGGACGAGGATCTGCGCAATGAGCTCTTTTACAAGGAGATGCTAGGGACGATAGAGCGCTGGATGCAAATGGCCGACGAGAAGCTCGATGGGACGGAGATAGAGTGCTTTGTCAGCCCCGGCAACGACGACCAGTTCGAGGTCGATGAGATCATCTCCTCCGCCAAACGCGTACGGCTAGCCGAGGGCAAGGTCGTCGAGTTCGGCGACTACCAGATGGTCTCTACCGGGTGGTCGAACCGTACGCCCTGGGACACCTACCGCGAAGAGGACGAGGAGGACCTGGCGGCACGCCTGAAGAAGATGACGGACCAGGTCACCGCCCCTCCCGAGAAGACCATCTACAACTTCCACTGTCCGCCCTACAAGTCCGGGCTCGACGACGCCCCCGAGATAGACGAGAATATGCGCCCCAAGCACGGTGGACGCTCGATCGTACCTGTCGGATCGAAGGCGGTGCGGGA
>DATDKO010000167.1:0-3807 GCA_036519935.1 Rubrobacter sp.
GACCCTAATTTGACCCTAGCCGGGGCGCAATACGGTGCAACACGCTGCAATGTAGGGCATAGAAACCCACTTACCTATGCGGGATTTGCAACCTCGTGCACACCCCTGCAACGCCTGACCGATCACTCGTAGCTGGAGCAGGTCAGCGGTTCGAGTCCGCTCGTCGGCTCTCTACTTTTACCTGCAAATCCTGTAAAAATAAGAACCCCCCGATGTTCGTGTCAGAGGCTTTGTCAGCAGTACGTAAGCAGTAGACTATCCCAAAGCCTCGTCCATGCCTTCGGCAGCCTGTCTTCCCATGGAAGGTATCCAGTGCGAGTAGCGGTCAAGAATCATGGTTATCGAGGCGTGCCCAAGAAGTTGCTGAACCAGTTCCCGGTCCTTAAGACGTGCCACTGGCGCCAGGTGCAAGGAGATGCCATCGTACCTGCGACAGACCTGTCTGGTCATGCGATAGGGACCGGTAAAGGAGGTTAGGGTTCATGACGGAGAGAAAGGTGTGGAGGATAGCGGTGATCCCCGGCGACGGAATCGGCACGGAGGTGGTGCGCGAGGGACAGCGCGTGCTCGACGCCCTGGCAGAGGACTCGGGCGGGGCGTTCGCCTTCGAGTGGGAGTCGTTCCCCTGGGGTTCCCAGTACTACCTCGAAAACGGGCGCATGATGGCCGAGGACGCCTTGGAGACACTCGAAGGCTTCGACGCCATATACTTTGGCGCTGTGGGGTGGCCAGGGGTGCCGGATCACGTGAGCTTGTGGGGCTTGAGGCTGGCGATCTGCCAGGGGTTCGACCAGTACGCCAACGTCCGTCCTGTGAAGCTCTTGCCTGGCGTGGAGAGCCCGCTGCGTGGGGCGAGCGCCGAGTCGATGGACTGGGTCGTCGTCCGTGAGAACAGCGAGGGCGAGTACTCGGGTCTGGGCGGGCGCAACCTGAGCGGACGCGGGCCGGGCAAGGAGGTGGCGATCCAGACGGCGCTGTTCACCGAAGAAGGGTGCGAACGGATCATGCGCTTCGCGTTCGAGCTGGCGCTCAAGCGCGAGCGCAAGAAGGTCACCAGCGTCACGAAGAGTAACGCCCAGCAGTACAGCTCCGTGCTCTGGGACGAGGTCTTCGCGCGGGTGAGCGCCGAGTACCCCGACGTGGAGACCGAGCAGTGGCTAGTAGATGCCATAGCCGCGCGCTTCGTGCTCAGGCCGGAGACCCTGGAGGTCGTCGTGGCCTCCAACCTGTTCGCCGACATCCTCTCCGACTTGGGGGGCGCCTTGGCCGGCAGCCTCGGCGTGGCCGCCAGCGCCAACCTCGACCCGCGGCGCCGCCGCCCGAGCATGTTCGAGCCCGTGCACGGCTCGGCGCCAGACATCGCAGGCAAGGGGATCGCCAACCCCGTAGGCGCTCTCTCGAGCGCGGCGCTGATGCTCGGGCACTTGGGTCTGGAGGAAGAGGCCGAGCGGGTGGACCGCGCGATCGAGGCGACGACCGGGTCCGGGCTCCTGACGCCGGACCTAGGCGGCACCTCGACCACGCGCGAGGTCGGTGACGCGGCGCTGGCCTACCTGTCGAGAGGACCCGAGCCGGCGTAGTGAGACCAAGACTGCGGAGGCCAAGGCGGCGCAGCATGGCGTGCACTTATTCGCGTTGTTGCTAGCCCGACGGCGTGACGGCGCGGATGATCCGCAGGATCTCGCCCCGTCCTTGCGGTGGTGGGAATCGGGATCACTTCGCGCCCGGAACGCAATCGCGAGTGACCGAAAATCGATGTCGGCTGACACCACTCTGACACCACCGGGAGCGCAATACGGTGCAACATGCGGCAAGCCAGAGAAAAGAAATCGGCTCAGGAATGGGATTCTGCACCCCTCTGCATACCCCTGCAACGCCTGAATTATCACTCGTAATGAGGCTCTAGGTCAGCGATTCGAGTCCGCTCGTCGGCTCTCCTCTTTATTACTGTTCGCAGCTAAAGCGTGAAGGCGAAGACATGAATCAGGATCTCTCCTAGTCGAAGCTACGGCAACCATACTGCAACTCGCAGCTCTTAGCAGAGCCTACTCAGGAGTAGTTCGTAGGCTATCGACGCATCGTTACCTCATGCTGACACCCAGCTTCCGCACTGGGTGCCACCCGATCTACCTTACTCATTCCGCCTGTATCCCGGCCCTCAGGCGCAGTGCCTTTATCTTCCCTTCCCAGAACTCCGCCTCGACGACGCCTTCCGTTCGGTTTGTGGGCTCGTCGCCCGTCGCTGCTCTAACCGTCCAAGATACCCCATCGCGCGCGACCTGCTTCTTCGTCAGGTCCAAGCGGATTTCTTCTGCTAAATACTCGGTCAGGAAGGAGCGAATCCGTGCCTTGCCGTTGTACGGGCCATTTCCTGGGAAAGGAGCCGACGACACTAGCTCTGCGTCCTCTGCGAAGAAGCTCACCACAGCCTCCAGGTCCCTGCTTCTCCAGGCTTCTTCGAAGGCGAGTGCCGCGAGGAATTCGTCGGCCCGCGCTTCCCCATGCGACATCAGGTCCTCGATGAAACGCGGATCTCGGTTCAGTTTCGAAGCGGTGCCCAACGAACGCGAGAAGCGCGAGCGGGACAGCTCTATTACGCGCACCACGATCTGCTTGTACTTGCCCTCGGACGAGAGAAGGCCCTCCTCGAGCAGCTGATCGATCTTTTCGATGGAACGAAGCTCCTGGTAGAGGGAGAGGTTGCCGGAAAGCTCGTTGCGCCTGTCCACAATCTCGATGACCGTCTTCGGCTGGCTCTCGAGTTCCTTGGGGTTTATCTGGACCACCCAGATCTCGTCAGGTCCCTCCTCTGTCAGTTCCCTGACCGGGGGGTTCTGCGAGAAGAGGCCGTCCCAGTAGGTCCCCCCGTCACCAGCCCGCACCGAACGGAAGAGGGTCGGGATGGCTGCTGAGGCGAGTATGGTCTCTGGGGTGATCCTGTCTCGTCGGCTGTAGAACGTCTTGAACTCGCCAGAGAGCACGTCCACGGCACCGACGAGCAGTGCGGGGTAGGAGTCCTCCGGTTGGAGTCCCACCTTCGCGAAATCCACCCGCCGCTCGAGCATCCTCTTGAAATCCTCCAGCGCCGAGACGGAGAAGTAGTTGTCGTAGTATGGGCTGACGACCGGCATCGTGATGAAGTTCTGGAGGCTGCTCGCCCACAGGACCCAGGAGTTGATGATCTGCTCGTGGGGCGCGGTGGCGGAGTTGTCCCGCCAGAAGGCATCAAGCGCCTCTGCGGCCCCCCTCGCGTCGCCTCTCAAGAGGTTGTCCCAAGCGAGCAGGGCGCAGACCGCTCCGCCGGAGGTGCCGCTCAGGCCCACCACCTCGTAGTGTTTCAACTCCTCCACTCGAAGAAGTCTCTTAAGCACACCGGCCGTGAACGCCGTATGGCTACCGCCGCCCTGACACGCTATGGCCACACGCTTGCTCTCACCTGGGGCATCCAAAGGGACCTCCATCGTGGTTGCTGACTTCTGGCGACCCCATTACAACATGTCACGACGACGATCGGTGACCACTCAAAGGTAAGACTCTTCTCCGAAGCCCAGCGACTATTGCGCGGTCGAGTAGACGCTCCGATCCTATTCCCCAAGCGTAATGCCTGGGTCTTCTATAAGGCCCGTTAGGGATAGGTACGGCGCGAGCTGAGCAGCACCGCTAACAAGATCACTAGAGTGAGAGCCACGACCCCGATAGTCTCGAAGACTATCCCTGTAAGGGCGTGTTGACCCAAATTTGAGCCTAACCCGCACGCAACACCTTGCAATAGTAAACAATACAGGGAACAGAAAACCCTTTGCCTAG
>DATDKO010000168.1:0-7934 GCA_036519935.1 Rubrobacter sp.
GGATGTACGCTTCTCCGTCTGCACGCGCAGGTCTCTTACTCGCACTACTCGGCTCCTCTACGGTCCTCTACCATCAGATAGCGGGCTACAGCCTCGCCGTGCTGCTCGGCTTGATATGTGTTCTCTTCCTGCCCTACCTGCTCATTAGGGACCGCAAGAAAGGAGTATACCTCGCTCTCTCGCTCGCGCTCCTCAGTCTCCTCTCCGTGGTCTACGCCTGGGACACCTACGACTTGCCCAGCCTGGTGGCAGGGATGCTTGGCGGGTCGGAGACGGGGAGGGGAGGGGAGGCCGTGGCGATGGCGATCGGAACCAAGCCAGCGAACGGTCCTGGACACTTCCTAACGACGATGTCACACCCTGTTCTCTGGTTCGGCCTGCTCGGCCTGTCGCTCATGCTCGCAGGAGGCAAGAACGCGAGGGATACGCCTGACATCCTTGCGCGGCTCACCCTGCTGGTGTGGACCCTGCTGCTGTTCTTCGGCAGCGTGACCTCTTACAGCGGTTTCCCCGATCGCTTCGAGCGTGACCTCGGGGTTCCCCTGGCACTGCTCGCAGCCCTCACCCTCGTCACCTTGGTGCGGCTGTCGCCCCGGCCGGGCGGACGTACCGTCTATGTGGTGGCCCTGCTCGCCATTACCCTCTCGGTTACCCTCGTGGGTGCGCAATCCGTACTGAGCCTGGAGCAAGCCGCGGGACCCAGCACGCGCCCCAAAGACAGGCCGGCTCCGGCCCAGGTCGTCGCCGCCGGCGCCTGGCTCGAGCGGCACAACGACGGAGGAAGCATAGTCGCGACCCCTTACCTCGAGCACGTCCCTAGCCGAGCAATGCTCGCGATGGGCGGGTACACGCGGATGCAGACCTACGACGCGGCCAGGATAAGGCGGGCAAGGGACCTCCCACCCTTCGGGGCCCCTCCGCTGTGGGACGCGCTGTGGGTGCTGGAGCATCCGGCGAGCGGGCGTACCGCACAGCTCCTGGAGAAGAACGACGTGCACTACATCGTGTTCCACAAGCGTTATCCCTGGATAGACTGGCGTCCTTTCGCACTCCAGAGAGGCCTCTACAGGACGGTCTACGAGAACGACCGTGTCATCATCTTCGCGCCCCGCCAGAACTAGCATCTGCCGAGGCCGGATCACCCGCCCGAACCCGTACCTGACGGCAGTGTGCTGATCGTCGAGCGGCGCTGACGCGACTATAATCCCCTCCGCGGCTTCGCAAGAGATCCAGGACCAGTGATGTATAGAGAGAGCAGGAAGAGCACCGGTGTAGCATTCGTGCTCGCGGTCTACGCCGCGAGCCGCCTGTTCTACCTGATCTCTGGCTCCCTGCTCGCCTACCTCGTGCCGACCTCCAGCTTCCAGAGGGTAACCCTGGATGTGCCTGCAGGGAGCATGAACATCTGGTCGCACTGGGACGGTGAGCACTACGTCACACTGGCCATGGGTGGCTACCTCCACCCCCCTGACAATGTCTCCCCGGCTTTCTTCCCACTGTACCCGCTGCTTCTCAGATCCTTCGCAGAGCTCTTCGGCGGTCCTATAACAAAGGAAGCCCTCTCCGTGTGGGCTCCTCTCCTCTCCCTGCTCTTTCTGCCCTTTGCCCTCTACTTCATCTACCACATAGCCCTGGATGCCTTTGATGAGAGGGTCGCCAAAGGCACCGTCCTTATCCTCGCCTTCTTCCCTACTACGTTCTTCTTGAACGCGGCATATACGGAGAGTGTGTTTCTTGCGCTCTCTGCCGGCAGTTTGTGGGCGATGAGGGTAAGGAAGGATCTCTTGGTTGCGTGCATACTGGCAGGGTTTGCTGCTGCCACGCGCAATGTGGGGGTGTTTCTGGTCGTGCCTCTCATGTATGAGTGGATAAAGGATGCAGAGAGATTTCGTTGGCGGGGGATCTACCTGTTGCTGGCGCCTGGCGGGCTATTTGCATATATGGGTTATTTATGGGTGCGCTTCGGGGACCCTCTGCTCTTCTACTCCGCGCAGGAGAGCTGGGGAAGGCAGGCCACAGGGCCGCTCGACACCGCAAGCAGAGCATGGGTATCGGCCGTCGAAGGAGCGGGCAGGCTCCTCGACCCTGACCTTTGGGCCCATCCCTCTCTAAGCAATGTGGCGAATCAACTCGCCGGGGCGAGCAACTTCCTCAACCTGGCCTTCTTCGTCTTCGCCATGGTCATATTGCTCGCTGGGTTGAGATACCTGCCCCTTTCCCTGACCGTCTACGGTTTGCTGCTCGTCGCCCCCGCCACGCTCTTCGGGACGCCGGGGAGCCCGCTGATGGGCACCCCACGGTACGTGCTCGTCGCATTTCCCGTTTTCATCATGCTCGCGCTCCTGTTCAGGAACAGATTGCTCCTCGGCGGATGGCTGGTCATGAGCACCCTCATATCCCTTGCCCTGTGCGGACTTTTCGTGAGCTGGCGCTTCGTCGCCTGAACTCGAGCTTCTCTCCGTCGCGGCGTCCTCTATAATGGCCCGAACGTGTTCTTTGGGAAACGTCTGGGGGGAGGAGGTGTCGGGATGGCGGAGAGGGAGTTCAGGCTTCCTGGCTCTCCCTACGAGGAGCTAGTCAACATCATCGTAGCGTACGGGACCCGCGACGAGGCGGCGAGGGCCGGGGACGTGGGCAAGCTAGACTCAGTGCATCAGTCGAGCGTCAGCCGCAACAACGCCTTCCTCACGGAAGTCGGGGTTCTACAGGGAGAGAGCAAGAAGCTGATCACACGCCGCGGACGCTCTCTGGCCGTGGCCCTGGCGCGCAAGGATAGCGCCGAGGTCAGGAGCAACTGGCGCGCGATAGTCGCGGCCAGCGAGTTCTTGCAGAACGTTGTCTCTGCCGTGAAGCTGCGCGAGGGAATGCTCTACCCCACCGTCCAGGCCTACATAGCGCACGCCGCGGGCCAGCCCCGCAACAAACCCGTGATGAACGGCGCCGGCGCCATCATCGAGATACTTAAGGCCTCGGGTATGTTGAAAGAGGAGGCCGGAGAGCTTGTCGCCACCTTCGACGAGCGACCGGAAGACATCGCCCCCGAGGACGGTTCGCCCGCAAAGACTTCCGAGTGGAAGGAATCCGTGGTCTCCGCGACCGTGGGCGAGGCCCCAGGGGCATCCGCGGATGTCCCTGCAGGCACACCTCCTACGGTCAGCATCCACGTCCAGGTTAGATGTACGGCTGATGAGATCGAGGATCTCGCCCCGCGGCTGAAGGCGCTGCTCAGGGAGCTCTCTACAGAACCCTAGCGCACACCGAGAGGAGGTCAGAGAGTTGGACGTCTTCTATCGCCCTGCGTTCTCCACCGATGCAGAAAGTCGAGAAGGGCCTGCACTCGGGGTAGAGTTCGATCCAGTTTGCAGCCCTCTCCTTGACCACAGCGGTTACGCGGCTGCAGATCACCAGGTCGGGGCCAAGGCGGGCCACCTCCCAGTCCAGGGTCTCGGGGTGGACTTCGAGCACCTCCACGTTCGGATGTAGCTCCCTGAAAACGATGGTGATCGTCTGACGATACGAAGTAAGTTCGTTGGCCACGAGTATGCGTCTTGTGCCCATACCGCAATGGTGACCTCTGGAAGGTCACTCAGCATCACGAAAAGGGGGGATATTTTTCTAGCCCTATTGGGCTAGTTTGCCAGCTCCTCGGCCTTGTCCACGATGGAGAGCAGATCGGGGAGCTGGATCTCGGCGTACTCTATGCGTCTGCCGTCGATGCTCGCCACCGACAGCGCGGCGTTCTCGGGGTAGAGTTCTACCCACACCCGCACACCACCTTTCAACGCGTCCGTGGCTTTGCTGCATATGACCATGTCGGGTGAGAAGCGCTCGATGGAAGTATCGAGGGCATTCGGTTCCACAGTCTTTATCTCGACTTCGGGGCGTAGCTGGCTGATGACCGCTGCTATACCCTCGCGGTAGGCGCGCGGCTCGTTGGCCATCAAGACCAGCGGCCTACCTCCTCGGCGCCGCGCAGTGGCCGCCTCCGCTGCAGGGTCTTTGGAGCGGTTATGGGGCGACTTCGGCAAGAAGTTCGTGTCTCCTCGGGTAGCTTCGTGCTTCGAACCGGTCTGGGCGGTCATCGACACGAACACCTCTGATTCTAGCACGGTGCGCCTCACAAAAGGTCGGCTGGTAACGTCGCTGGGCCTGTCGTGAGGGCCACGGGCGCCTAACGGATCTCTACAAGGCCGTGGCGGGCGGCGAACACCAGGGCCTGTAGTCTGGAGTGAACATCGAGCTTGTTGAGTATGTTGACCATATGGGTGCGTTCGGTCTCTACGGTGATGTGCAGCTTCTCGGCGATGTCCTTGCAGTCGAGGCCCTCACCGAGAGCCTGAAGCACCTGTTTTTCGCGGGGTGTAAGCTTCTGTATGGCCCTCTGGGCTTCGTACTCCTCCTGGCGCTTGCGGCTGACCATTCGCAGCATCTCTATGACCTCTGCCGGCGAGAGCAAAGCCTCTCCGGACTTGAGACGACGCACGGCCTCCACGACCTCGCCTATAGCGGCGGACTTGTGCAGCACGCCGGCGGCGCCGGCCTCGACGGCGTGGGCGAAGCGGGCCGGCTCCAGGCTGGCGCTAAGGACCAGGGTCATCACGTCGGGACGGGAAGCCAGCTCTTCGATCAGCTCGAACCCATCACCGTCGGGCAACGCGAGGTCCACGACCGCGACGTCCACCCCGTCGGGCACCTTGCGCATGAACGCGCGCGCCTCTGCCAGCGAGCCTGCCTGGCCCGTCACTGTAAACTCCTGCTCCCGCTCGAACATGAAGGCCAGCGCCTGCCGGAACGAGGCGTGGTCCTCCACGAGCAAGATCCGGGTCGAATACTCCCTAGCGTGATTCTCTATGATAGCCACCCTTCTAACGCCTCGATGCCTGTGCACCATCTTACCTCAGCCCATTCCGGCTGAGGTAAGATGGTGCAGCTACCCTTTGATCAGGCGGGTGACGGGTATCGAGAAGCGCACCCGCGTCCCCTCGCCCGGCGCGCTCTCCACGCTAAACTCCCCGCCGAGCTCGAGAGCCCGGTGCCTCATGGACTGCCTGCCTATACCGGTCGTGTTCCTCTCTGAGTCGAACCCACATCCGTCGTCGGACACTTCGACGTAGGCGAGTTGACCGTCGAGACCCAGCTCTACCCTAACGTGGTTGGCCTCGGCGTGGCGTCGGACGTTCGTGAGCGCCTCCTGGACGAGGCGCGTGAGCTCCTGGCCCGCCCTGTTCGGGAGCCTGGCCGGAAAATTGTCATCTACCAAGAGTTCGAGTTCGTACCTTCCACGGGCCATCCGCCGGTTCAGATCCACGAGGTTTTCGAGCGAGGAGACCAGAGAGCGGTCCAGCGACTCTTTGAGGCGCAGCTCGAAGATGGCGCCGCGTAGGCCCTCGACGGAGCGCTTGAGGGCGTCGGCCGTGTCTTCCAGTGCCGGATTCAGATCGTCCCCCGAGACGACCTGCATGACCTGTACCTCCTGCAGCGCGTAGACGATGTCCTGAAGGGTGCTGTCGTGAAGCTCCCTGGCCAGCCTGTTGCGTTCGGCTTCCCGGATCTCCTCGAGCATGCGCTCCGCCCGCTTGCGCACTGTCACATCGTGGGCGACGACGCACATGACCTTTTCGCCGTTGTAGGGTACGGCACTCACGTTGACCTCGACATCAGCCAGCGAGCCGTCCTTGCGACGGTACTGCCTCTCACCGAGGGAATGGTGACCCTCCACCATAATACGTCCGATGTTGAGGTCCACACTCTCCTGAGTGTGGGCGACGATGTCGTAGAGCGTCATCTCTTTCAGCTCATCGTCCGTGTAGCCCAACGAACGGAGGAGGGCGTTGTTGGCGTCGAGTACACGCCTACTCTTCGCATCTACGAGGAAGATGTTCTCCTCCGCCTGCTCGACCACCGTGCGGTAGAGCGCTTCGCTCTGCCTCAGGGCCTCCTCCTGGTGCTTGCGCTCCGTTACGTCCATGAGGATGCCCTGCCAGAAGAGCGGCCCACCCTCAGAGTCTCTGACCAGCACGGCCTCCTCGCGCACCCACACCACCCGCCCGTCACGTGAGATCCTGCGGTACTCCACGCTGTAAGGCTCGCCCGTCTCGTCAGTGCGGCTGTCCTCCTGGAGCACCCACCCGCGGTCTTCGGGGTGTATGGTCAGCGAGCGGAGGTCCGGGTTTGCGAGGTATTCTTCAGGTGAGTAGCCAAGCACCCCCTCGATCTGCGGGCTGACGTAGGCGAGGGTAGCGTTCTCGATCTCCTGCATATACGTTACGGCGGGAAGCTGCTCGACCAGCGTCCGGTAGCGTTCCTCGCTCATGATCAGGGCCACTTCGGCCTGCTTGCGCTCCGTCAGGTCTATCACGGAGGTCACCCGGATCCGACGCCCTGAATAGGGCAGGTGCCTTGGCCTTATCTCTATAGGAAAGATGGTGCCCTCTTTCTTGAGGCCCCTCGACTCGTAGTGTCTGGTGTCCTCGTCGGAGGTACGCTGCATGACCATCTCCCTGTACTCTGGCGGCGTGAGCTCGATGGCGTTCATTCCGATCAGCTCCTCGAGCCCGTAGCCGAACATCTCGGTAACGCTACGGTTGGCGTCGATGATCTTGCCGTTCTCGCTCAGGACTATTCCCTCGACGACCTCCTGGGCGAGCACCTTGAAGCGCTCTTCGCTCTGCCTGAGCTGTTCCTGGGTTCTTTGACGCTCTTCTTCGGCCTGCTTGCGCTTTCCGATGTCCTCGGCGACCGCGATAAAGTAGCGTGGCTCGTCGGAGTCGTCGTGCACCAGGGAGACGGTCAGGTTGATCCAGACGCGCCTCCCGCCCTTGCCGACGATGAGCTTCTCCTCGGTATAGTCCCTGAGTTCCCCCGCCAGCATCCTGACGCCCCTGTCGAAGTCTCTCTCGAAGTCCTCGGGGGAGACGAGCTGGAAGACGCTCAACGCGCCGAGTTCCTCACGCTCGTAGCCTACGATGTCGCAGAACTTGTCGTTGAACCTGAGCCATTCGCCATCCAGCCCTACCTGCACCATCCCAACGGCGGCCTGCTCGAAGGTTACCCTGAAGCGCTCCTCACTCTTCCTGAACTCCTCCTCGGTCCGCTTCTGCTCGGTGATGTCGTACTGGACGCCTAGCCAGTACAGAGGGTTGCCTTCCTCGTCCCTGACGAGCGTCGCCTCGTCGTGTACCCACATCACCCGCCCATCGCGGGCGATCAGACGGTACTCTATCCTGTAAGGCTCACCGGTCTCGTCGGTCCTTAGCTCTTCGGCAAGCACCCTTTCTCTGTCGTCGGGATGCAGCATCCTGAGCCAGTGCTCCTCGTCGAGGATCTCTGTCTCAGCGGGATAACCCAGCATAGCCTCGTACTGCGGGCTCATATACGTTATGGCCTTCGGAGTGTCGGAATCGATGGGTTCCTGCACGTACGTGACGGCCGGTATCTGCTCTACGAGGCGCCTGAAGCGGTCTTCGCTCAGGCCAAGCGCCTTCTCCGCCCTCTCGCGCTCCCTCCGGACCTCTGCCTCCCTGACCTCGCGCTCGATGGCGGGGCACAGCCTGCTCATGTTCTCCTTGGTCAGGTAGTCGTTGGCCCCGGCCTTCATGATCCCTACCGCCACGTCCTCTCCTATCTTGCCCGAGACGACGATGAAAGGGACATCGTGACCAAGCTCCCGTAACAGCCTCAGGGCGTCGGGCGCCTTGAAGCGTGGCATGTAATAATCGGAGATCACGACCTGGTAAGGCTCGTCTTTGGCGTCCGCCGAACGTAGTGCCTTCTCCATGTCTTCTGGGGTACAAACCCTCTGCGAGAGGGGCTGGTATCCGCCGCGTCTGAGCTCCCGCAGGAGAAGCATCGCGTCGTTCTCGGAGTCCTCTACGAGCAGCACGCGCAGGATCCCTGTCAGCGGTGCCCTCTTCGCGCCGGCCTCACGCAACATC
>DATDKO010000169.1:0-4134 GCA_036519935.1 Rubrobacter sp.
TGATGGGCTGGCCGTCCGGCATACGGGGCGTGTAGAATGCCTCCGTCTTGTCAGGCGAGAGGATGGGAGAGTATGGAGGGTACAGCTGTTTGCGCGTTCGACCCGATCGGGGCTCGTGTAGGCGGTGGCGATCGTTCGGCGGCGCGGCAGATAGCGGGCCTGTCTATCTAGCGTGGTGCTTCGGGAGATCAGGCGCAGGATTGCGGAAGACCCTCTACTGAAGGTCGGCGTCGTCGCGATGATCTTCGCGCTCGCCGTTACGGGGGTTGCGGCCTTGATCGTCTTTCTGGAAGGTTCGCCGCAGGCGGTTGCGGCAAAGTCTTCCGGGGAGTCAACCCGTTGGCCGCTGGCGCGCTCGGATCCCGACACGGACTGGTGGAACTGGGGGGATGCCTCCTCACCAGGGACGTCATCGGAGCCCGGGACTCGATACGAGGAGTCCGGCTCAAGTACGGCCCCGGATCAAATCCGCCAGACCCTCCCCCTGGATGAGTATAACTACCCTCTGCCAACAGATGAGCAACTAAGGGCTGCAAACCAACCAAGACACTACAACCTCCCTCCTGGGGCTATCATGAGCCTCACCATAGATGCTCTAGAGCTAAAAAACGTCCCCGTCATCTCCTCCGACTCTAGTAGAGCCCTAGATCAGGGGGTGATCCACCTCCCAGGTACCTCATATCCTTGGTCAGATACCCCAGAGAGGAACGTGTATCTGGCAGGACACAGGCTGGGATGGCCTGGGACGGGAAGCCACCTCGTTTTCTACCGGCTGAACGAGCTAGGTAGAGGAGATAGGATAACGCTCAGGGACAGGGACGGCAGGAGATACGACTACATGGTGATAGAGAGCTTCGAGGTGGGGCCACTTGACCGTTGGGTAACGGGTAGGGTACGTGGGAGGGATCTGCTGACCTTACAGACATGCACGCCTATCCCCACCTTCGAGAAGCGCCTGATAGTGCGCGCCGAGCGGATTTAGAGCGGTTTACAGAGCAAACCGCTCTACGTCAGCCTTCTCGCCCCATAGTAACCATCCACGGCATGCATCGGGCTCTCCACGACCTGGCCCCAGTACGTCGAGGCGTGGAGGATGTTGCCGCGCCCTGAGTATATGCCCACGTGGGTTATGGGACGGTAGGGGCCCGCCTCCTTGAAGAAGACCAGATCTCCGGGTAGGAGGTCCGACTTCTCTACGCTTTCTCCCATATACCATTGCCCGACAGGGTTATCAGGCATCGTCACCCACTCGCTGAAGACAAGGCTCGTAAAGCAGGAGCAGTCCTCAGATTGGTAAGCCGTGCAAGGCATCGGAGGTGAGTGCATGTAAGGTGTGCCGAGGTGCGTCCTCGCCCTTTCGATCACCTCCGAGTCAACGACCTTGCCTTCCATAATCGTCTCCCCACCGACCGAGAATGCGCCGTACGTTGCCGGCGCACCGCCGTTCGAAGATGTGCCGTCATTGCCGGCCTGCGGAGCAGCCTGCGTGCCTGCAACGACCATCACGGCGTCGGCGACGACCCTGCCTTCGGACTTAGAGCGTCCGCCGACCTGCACGGAGTAGCGGTTGCCCGCGTTCATCTTGTAGGCACCGAGCCTCATCCAGACCCCGCCGTCTCTCCGCTGGTTGACTCTGACCTTCTTCAGACCCGAGGCGGTGCTGATCTGGAAACGAGTCTTCGGGTTGTTGCCCTTTGCGGCAGGCCAGCGGGCGTAGACGGTATAGAAACCATCTGTAGGGATCCTCACCTTGAACCACGCGGGGGTCACATCCTCCGCAGGCCTGACGTATCTGTAGTCTCTACCGTATCGGGTCAACCTATTGTTGCTCTTCTTCCATTCTCCGCGCGCCGAGAAGAAGTGCCGGGACGAAGCGTTGTCGACGACCTGCGAGTAGGGGGTAGGAGGCTCCATGATAGAGAGTGCCCTCGCCGGCGCTTGCGACGCGGGTTCAGACCCCTGCGACGGCGATCTCACTGAAAGCGCATCTGCTGATGGCGCGCGCTCTTCCTTCCAGCGCTCGTAGAAGCGGTAGTAGCCTGGGCCTGGGCCCTTTTCGGAGTCTGTCGAGATGGTTCCCTGGCCGTTATACTGCGCCTCACTCGCGCTCTCCTTGTCGCCTGTGGGCAATGCACCCGCCGACACGACGAATATCGAGACCACCACTGCCACACCCGCAGCCAGAGATACCGCTGATAGAGCCGATTTCAGCCGAACCATGAGCCTACCCCCCCGAAACCCCTATTCCCCTAACTCGCAGCAAACATCTCGAGCGGCTCTACCTCACCGCATCTCGTCGTGTCCCGCAACAAGCGTACATCCCCTCCAACGGCTAAACCGCACCGGCTCTCGACCGCACCGGGTAATTATGCCCACCTTTCCCTCCACGCGCCAGTTAGCAAGTCAGCACGCTCCGGCCTGCGGCCTTCGCTTGTCAGCATGCTCCAGCCTGCGGCTGTCGCTTGTCAGCACTTCAGCTTGTCAGCTTTATTCGTCTTGGGTCACGCTCCGTCGCGTGAGAGCAACTCTTGGAGTTTTCCCGAGCCTCGCGCGATGCCCTACCACCCAGCTGAAGTGCTGAGAGCCGCGAAGCGGCGTGCGGACAAGGCGGCGGAGCCGCCGTGCTGAATTGCTAAAAGCTAGCTCTCAGGCAGGTCAACGTCGTTGACTTGGATGTTCACCTCGGTAACCTCGAGGCCTGTCAGGTTCTCCACGCGCTCTATCACCCGCTTGCGCACAGCCTCGGTCACCTTCGGGATCGAACGCCCGTATTCCACGTTAATAGTTAAATCCGCCGCGGTCTGCCGCTCGCCGACGTCTACGGAGAGCCCGCGGGTGCGGCTGCTGCCGCCGGTGATGTTGTCTACGAACTCTCCGACGGTGGGCGACGTATCACCTGGCAGTCTTACGCCACCGTGGGACGTCGCGACGCCATCTACCTCCTCGGCCGCCATTCCGATGATGGCGGTTACCACGGCGTCCTGTATCGTGGTAGTGCCGAGCTCGCTTTGGAGTGGGCTCTGCCCTGTGTTCTGCGTGTCGGTACTGCTCACCGGCTATGCTCCTTTCCAAGGCGTCCACGTACTTGCATTATCGGGTAGCATAACCGCTGCCGGAGCCAGCCGATAGGGGAAACACTTCCCCGGAGAAATCCTGATGCCTGTAGCCGTGCTTAGGGGCCGACCGGCGCCTGAGCACGTCCAACTTCGGGCACCCGGAGCAGGGCGGCTTCGATCTTCTTCGTGAGGTCTTCCAGCCGGCAAGGCCAGGGTATGAAGACAGGCCCATCGCCCAGGGCTTCTTTGAGGGTCGTAGACAAAGTGAGCACCGGTATATTCGCCGCCTCGAGCATGCTGCCCATCTCCGTGAGCAGCGTCTCCCTGGACTCTGTGCTCAGGGTGGGGGCAAGGAGCAGGAGCCTGACCCCTTCGAGGAGCTGCTCCGGCGATCTCTCGGGAGGATCTTCGATGAGTCGGGTGTCGTACCCAACACCCTGAAGCAACGCCTCTAGAGCGCGTCCGGCCACCGAATTTCCCCCGAGGATTGCGATTGTCGTCGGTACGGTAACCAGATCTCCTTGTTTGTAGAGAAACTGTTCCTTCATCTCCTGACGAGATTATGGGCGAGAGATCGCCCCGCGCAAATATGCCACATGGCCAATTTTCTATTAGCATTTCAGCACGCTACGCCCTCCGGGCTCCGCTTGTCAGAACTTCACCATGTCATATCGGGTCCGTTTGGACGGGAGTGCGTTCGGAATGCGGGCGGACACGCTCAGGCCCACCAATAGGTCATACCTGCGCAAGCGCGAATCTACAGCGCCAGGGGCTTCCGCGCCGGACTACTCTGGGCCCGTCCTGATCCTGGAGGTTGTCCGCGTGCTCTTCAAGCCCTCTCCTTCCGCGACTTCTTCACGGCCGAGTGCGTATACCATCAGCTTGAAGTCCTGTGGGCGGCTGGAGATCCTGATGGCCTCCTCGTAGTCAACCCTATCCTCTTCGACCAATTTCAGCAGGGCCTGATCGAAGGTCTGCATGCCGTAGTATTCGCCCTCTGAGATGGCTTGCTCGATCTGGCCTGTCTGGGCCGGGTCCATGATGAAGTCCCGGATGCGCCCTGTGGTGACCATTACCT
>DATDKO010000170.1:0-4869 GCA_036519935.1 Rubrobacter sp.
GCTCCCAGTAGTCGTCGAGGTAGTCTCGCTGGGCGCTTAGGAGCCCCTCCCAGCCGCCGCGCGTCGCAGCGGCGAGGGCAGCCTCGACCTGGTCGCGCACCGCCGGCACTGAGCGCTGGCTCGACCAGCCGTACCCCAGGAACTTCACCAACCGGAGACGCTGCCCCGGCTCGAGCTCCGTGGCGACCGTCACCCGCCCGAGGTCCTCGCCGCTCTCCGCACTAGTCTGTGTGCCTGGCGGCCCCTCGACGACGTGGTCCATGGCCGCGGCCATCCGCAGGCCGCTCTCTTTCGTGGAGTGGACGAGCACGACCCGGGCGTCGTGCTCGGAGAAGAACTCGGAACGCAGCGCCGAGCCCACCCCAGAGCTGGCACGGGGATCGGCCTGGACGGCGGCTGGCAGCGGCTCGTTTGCCACAAGCTCGGATTGCACCACCAGCCTCGCCGGAGTGTCGAGCGGCTCGACCTCGTACAGGATGGCCGCGATCGCGCGTTGCGCAAACGAGACGAGGCGCACCGAGGATACCCTTACCGCCTGTCCGGCCGGGGAAACCCACTCGGCCCGCCGTCGCAGCACCCCAGCACGCAGGTCGAGGACGCGCTCGTGGGCACGCAGCCGCCCGTAACGGACGTCGAACGGTTCGTCGTCCACGAGCAGGCGGATTACCTTGCCGTTGGTGACGTTGACCAGCGTCTGCCCGACCTCCGCGTAGCCGTAGCCTGGCTCGGAGTGGGGCAGCGGATGCGTCTCGTAGAAGCTGTTGAGGTACGTGCCTGGCAGACCGTGAGGCTCGCCCTCCTCGAGATTTGCCCGCAGCCCGATGTGCCCGTTAGAGAGAGCGAAGATCGACTCGCTCTGGGCCAGCACGGAGAGGTCCAGCTCGGTCTCGCGCACCGCCCACGGCTCGGCCGGGAAGCTGCTGTGTCGAATCATCGGTCCTCCAATAGCTCTGAGAGATCTGAGACCACAATGCTCGCCCCGCGCTCTCGCAGTGCATCGGCCTGCCCGACGCGGTCGACCCCGACTACGTAGGCGAAGCCTCCCGCGCGGCCTGCGGCCACGCCGGCGAGGGCATCCTCGAAGACCGCGGCCTGCCCGGGCGTCACACCGAGTGCCCTCGCGCCGGCAAGGAAGGTATCAGGCGCCGGCTTCCCCTTGAGCCCCTCGCGCTCGGCCACCACCCCGTCGATGCGGGCCTCGAAGAACCCCTCGATGCCGGCGGCGGCCAGAACATCGCTGGTGTTGGCGCTAGAAGAGACTACTACGCGTCGCAGGCCCGCGTCGCGTGCCGCCTCGAGGTAACGCACCGATCCCTCGTAGGCCTCTACACCGCTCTCGCGGATCATCTGCAGGACAAGCTCGTTCTTGCGCTCGCCCAGCCCACGGACGGTCTCGGATCCAGACGCAGCCCCGGGACCGCCTTGGGGCAACTCGATGCCTCGCGCGACGAGGAACGATCGCACCCCGTCGTAGCGCGGTTTGCCGTCGACGTACCTGTCGTAGTCGGCTTTCGGGTCGAACGGGACGAACTTCTCCCCTGTTCGCGCCGCCCGCTCGCACAGGTAATCGTCGAACGTCTCCTTCCACGCCGCTGCGTGGACCGTCGCCGTTCGAGTCAACACGCCGTCGAGGTCGAACAGGCATGCTCGCACGCTATCCGGCAGGCCGATCACGGCGACCCTGGCCGCGCGATCGGCAGGCTGGCCGCATCCTCCACGAGCGACCTGCCTTCAGGATCCGGGCTTGCAAGCGTGGCGTCTGGCATGTGGTCTCCCAGGTTCTCTCTTCTATGCCTACGGCCTCTCGCAGGTCCTCCTTCGCAATCAGGTTGGGCTCTGAGCTTGCGACGTGGTTCTCCGCGAGCTGCATGTAGGGTAGATGCGGACCGCCAGACAGTTCGCACTAGGCACCGTCCGGAGGGTCGTCCCAATTCCTGTGCCACCTCTCGCTCTCCTCCTCTTCGTGGCGCAAGTGTTCGTCCAGCTCGCGAAGGTGGTCATCCATCTCGCGCAGGCGGCCCTGCATGTGCTGCAGGTGACCCCGCATCTGACCCAAGCGTTCCCGCCTCTGGTCTTGGTAGGCGCGCTCCTGTGGCTCTCGCCCACGATCACCGCCCCGCGCCATGAGACCTCAAGCCTCCCCGAGAGCGCCTTGAAGGAGCGCGTCGATGCCCGCAATGTTCCCGACGAGGTCCAAGGGGGACATCGTGGCGGGGGAGGTAGGAGGTGGCGTTGTAGCTCACCAGTACCTCGCTATCACGGTTGCGCCAGATCAAGATCTTTAGTGGTAGGTTTAGCACGAGCAGCGGCGAGGTCACCATGAGCGGCGTGCCGGCCTTGGGGCTGCTGAAGAGTAGAAGCTTGGCCTCCTGCATCACTAGCCCGATCCGCCGCGCAGCGCCGCTGTGGTCGATGAGCGCGAACACGTCGAGGCCCTTCCCGCGCACCGCCTCCCGGAGGCGCCGGAGCGTCTCCAAGACCGAGGGGTAGGGGCTCGCCTTCGTCACGATACCTTCTTCGTCGCCGTTGCTTTGGTCCGGCATTCAGTTCTCCTCTCCTCGATTCAACCTCCGCGGAACCAACGCCCGATCGTCTCCGCGGTCTGGATCATGGTCCGTCGCCAAGCTACCACCGGAGCGTGGCAGGAGCGTGGCAGGGACGCGAGCCGCCAGTCTGTAGCGTCGCGTTTCTCGGCATTCGTCTCGCGCCGAATTTTGCGTGACCGGGGTTACCGCGCGTCGCTACTCATAGCCGGTGTGCCTCGATTCTTCGCCGTACGACGGCCGGTAGCGAGCGCGGATCTTCCACGACCCGAGAGCGCTTCAGCAGGACCGTGTCGCGGAACATCTCTTGGGTAAGCTCGGTTGTCACGGCGATCACGTCCATGCCGGCAACCAGGGCCGCGGCGAACCCGCCAGCGAGTCCTCTATCACCAGGCAGTCCTCAGGCTTCACCTCGAGCTCTCGCGCCACGAGCAGGTCGATCTCCGAATCGGGCTTGCCGTACGCCACGTCGTCGCGCGTCGCGATAACGTCGAAGGCATCCGTGAGTCCCAGGATGGACAGGACGCGCCGCGCCTGCTCGCTGTGCGACAGGGTCGCCAGCCCGGTCAGGTAGCCTGCGCCTCGTAGCTCGCGCAGCAAGGCTATGTTGTGGCGGTAGCGGTGGGGGAGGATCAGCTCCCGGTCGGAGAGCAGCGAGTCGTTCGGCGCAAAAACGCACAGCCACCAAGGCGTAGGTTTAACCCTCTGGCCCTCAGATGTACGGAACGGAGGCCCATTCACCCAAGTGCGTGGACCGGGGCAGAGCGCCTCACGATGATCACTACCTTAGCGTAGCACTTCGCCACGCCTTTGCCACGCCTCGTTGCTAGAGTCTGGAAGGTCTAATGCCCACGACGAATTGGAGAGGATTGGAGCTATGTCGGAAGAGAATAAGGCCATCGTACGACGGATGATTGATGAGGTTTTGAACGGCCAAGGGAACCTAGACGTAGCAGACGAGCTTTTCGCCCCTGACTACGTAGGCCATAATCCTGCAAGCCCACAGGATACACGCGGCCCTGAAGGCGTCAAAGTTTTCGCTAGTATGTTTCGCAGCGCCTTCCCCGATGTACATTTTAGCGTCGACGATCAGGTAGCCGAAGGAGATAAGGTGGTGACCCGCTGGAGGGGGAGTGGCACCCACCAAGGCGATCTTTTTGGCATCGCTCCTACAGGGAACCGCGCTTCTTTTGTCGGCATTACCATAAACCGCATCGAAGGCGGCAAGGTGGCCGAAGAGTGGCAGATCTTCGATGCCTTGGGCATGATGCAGCAGTTAGGCGCCATTGCTTCCCCAGGGGAAGCCCAAGCCTAACGATCTCGGCTGTCCTTAGTACAGGAGGTAGCGTAGTTATGACCACCCCTTCACCCACCCGGCTCCGAGCCCTGCTGCCGATGCTGATCGACATCGGGGCTCCGATCATCGTCTACTTCATCCTACACTCCCTAGGTGTCGGTGATGTTCTCGCGCTGACCATCGGTGGCATGGTCACCGCCATCAACGCGGTGGTGGGTACGGTGCGCCGCCGACGCTTGGATAGCATCGGCCTGCTCGTTGTGGCAGAGATCACGTTGTCCATCGCTTTGCTGCTTATTACGGAGGATCCACGGATCTTGCTGATTAAGCCGTCGTTCTACGTGGGCTTCGCCGCAATCTACGCCTTCGCCACCTGCCTCGTCGGTAAACCGATTGGCTACGAGAGTGCCAAGCCGTTCGCGACGAAGGGCGACCCCGAGCGGCTTGCTGCCTACGAGCGGGCCTGGGAATGGTCGCCCGAATTCAGGCGGAAGGAAAGAGTAATCACTGCGGGGTGGGGCCTGGCTTTCCTGGCTGATGCTCTCCTGCGTGTCCTAGTGGTTTACTCGTTCTCCGCAGATCAGATCAGTGAGTCCTTGCTGCTCTCTCAAGTGCCCGGCATCGTGTTGATCAGTGCCGCCCTCGTGTTCACCCGGTTGCAAGTGCCCACGATACGCACGATCGTCGATGCCCAGCAGGAAGAACTGGCCAAAGAACGCGCAGTGAGTATATCCGGCCTGCCAGCTTGACCACCAAGTCACGCGAGGTCGAAGTGCCCACTCAGCGTTTATTCACCCAACTGCTCATAAGGCGTGTTCTCCGAAGTTTGACTTCCGCTTTACGGAGTTCTTGGAAGGTGAACTTCCGCTTTCACGCGTTCTACGAAGCACGGCTCCCTGTCGTGCTCGCTAAAGGGGGTTGGCTTCTACTTTAGTATCTTCTCTTGCGGGAATGGCCATATAAAGGAGTGAGTAGTGGATCACGATACCCTGTTCGACCGTTTTGCTAAGCGGGCCTCGCGCACTGCAG
>DATDKO010000171.1:0-18797 GCA_036519935.1 Rubrobacter sp.
TGCTGACAAGCGAAGGCCAAAGGCCTGAGCGTGCTGACAAGCGCCCGATAGGGCGCGTGCTGAAATGCTTCTCTAGTCGATGCCTGAGATCGTATGTCCGGACTCGATGGCGCGGACGGCGGCCTGGGTGCGGTCGGATACTCCAAGCTTGGAGAGGATGCTCCGCACCTGCGCCTTTACGGTGCTCACGCTGAAGAGCAGGTTCTGGGCGATCTGGGGGTTGGTCTGCCCCTGGCTCAGTAGCTTCAGTACTTCGACCTCTCTCGGCGTGAGGCTCTCTATCTGCGCCGCTCCTCTCGGCTGCGCAGACCCTCCTGACCCTGCCTGATGCGCACCTGAACGGGTGGTTACTGGATGGGTTGTCACGGGTTCCTCACCCTCTCCATCTGCCTCCTCCGGTGCATCCACTGGCGGCTCTCTGGATGTTCCTCCAGATCCTCCCTCACTACTACGCTCTCCACGACTCTCCCTCGCCAGCCTTTTGAGAAGTCTCATAGCAAGCTCCTGGTTCAGGGGCGACTCCCCTTCAAGCGTCCTCCTTACTGCTCCTAGAAGCCTCTCACCGCTCGCGTCCTTCAGCACATAGCCCGCAGCCCCTGCCTTCACAGCCTCGAAGAGGTAGTCGGGGTTCTCGTGCATGGTCACCATCATGATGCTGGTCTTTGGCATCTCGGTTTTGATCTTCCTCGTAGCTTCCAGGCCGTCCATAACAGGCATCCTCACGTCCATGAGGACTAGGTCGGGTTCGAGTTCTATGCACAGAGTGAGAGCCTGTTGGCCATCGTTGGCTTCGCCGATTACCTCGATACCGTCTTCGCCAGAGAGCATGGTTCTGAGGCCTTCTCTTACGAGGGCATGATCGTCCGCTATGAGGATGCGTGCCACTGCCGCTCCTTCACTATTCCCCATTCCCTTACCTCCCCTTACCATCTATCTGGACCGACGGTATCTCCGCCACCACTTCTGTGCCTTCTCCAGGCCTGCTGTGGACTTCCAGGTGGCCGCCCAGCAGTGCCATCCTCTCGCGCATACTGGAGAGACCCAGACGCTCGCCAGGCCCACCCCCGTCGGTGATCTTCTCCGGGTTGAAGCCAGGCCCCCAATCCCGCACTTGCAGGCGAACAGAGTCGTTCATGCGCCGGAGTGTGATCCTCACCCGGGCAGAGGGAGCATGCTTGTGGACGTTGGTGAGGGCCTCCTGTGCGACCCGGAAAAGCGCTGTCTCGACCTCGGGCGGCAGGCGCTCGTCCCCCAAGGCTTCCTCGTAGTCGACCTGGGAGCCTTCGCTACTGATCTGCTCCACCTGCAGGCGGACAGCGGCCGCCAGCCCGAAATCGTCGAGCGCGGTGGGCCTGAGGTCGGCTATGACATACCTGGCCTCACCGACCGTCTGTTGCACCAGCTGCAGAGCACGGGCCAGGTCCTTGCGTCCCTTGTCGGAGTGGGGTGGGTGTTGCCTGGCGAAAGCCTGCAGTAGCTGATGGGCCCCTGCGGCCGTCTGCGCGAGACCGTCGTGCACCTCGTAAGAGACCTTTCGGCGCTCCTCTTCCTGGGCCGTTATAAGCTTCCTGATCAGGTCCTGCAGCCGGTTCTCACGCTCGGCCAGCTCAGCGTAGAGCCGCGCGTTCTCCAGGGCGCTTGCACCCTGGTTTGCGAGGCTGATCAGGGTCTCCTCATGCTGCCTCTCCATAAGGGCTTCCGGTCCGTAGGCTTCGAGCACACCGATGAGCCGGCCTCGCACCAGCAGTGGGAGGTTCAGGCTCACGAGTTGCGATTCGTCCGCATCCCCCGGTTGCCGCAGCCTGACGGCCTGGTACTTCCTGGTCTCCAGGGCCTTCTGGCGGGCTGCCACTGCCTCGGGGGAGAGGCGTACCTGGCGCCACAACCCTTCCAGGCCTGTGGAGCGCCAGATACGCAGTTCCCCGTCCTCGCCGGGGATACTGATGACCGCGGCGGTGAGGTTGGAGACGCGGCTTGCTATCTCCAGTAGTCGCGAGCCGATCTCCTCCCGCTCCAGGCTGGAACTGAGGATCTGGCCCGCTTCGTAGAGGCCGAGCAGTGCATCCAGGCTGCGCCGCAGACGCTCCGCGGAACGCTTGCGCTCTGTTATGTCGTGGACGATGACGCACAGCGCCTCGCCGCCACCGTAAGAGATCACGCTCGAACTGACCTCGACGTCCACCAGCGAGCCGTCTTTCCTCCGGTGACGCCGCTCCCCGATAAAGTGGACCCCCTCCTCCTGGATCTGCTCTAGATACAGGTCGATGCTCTTGCGGTCGTGCGCAACGACGTCGTATAGAGTAAGCCCGAGTCCTAGCATGTCCTGGGCTGTATAGCCGAGCAGGTTGCGGTAGGCAGCGTTGGCTTCCAGGATGAGCTTGGTGTCGATGTCGACAATGAAGATCCCCTCGGCGGCCTGCTTGACCACCGTCCTGTAACGTCCCTCGCTCTGGAGCAGAGCCTCCTCGGCGTCCCTGCGCTCGGAGATCTCCCTCTGCGCCTCTTCGTAGAGCTTCGCGTTGTCCACGGCCAGGGCGGCCCGCCTTGCCAGCTCCTCGGCGAGTCTCAGGTCTGTCTCCTCGTAGCGCCGCCCTGACTCCGCGGAGACCAGCGTGATCGCGCCGTGACTCCTCCCCCTCGCGACCATGGGCACGACCATGTAGGACCTCAAGCCAAGCTCTCTCATGATCGTTCTGTGCTCGGCGTCCATTGCGGCCTGATCAAGGAGCTCCTCTGGTATCTCCGCCATCATGTCCGGTTCACCGGTCTTGAGCACCTTGCGCACACCCCGCGTCGATTCGGGATCCGACGGGTAGCGCTCTTGCAGCTCGTAGGCGAGCGCGATCTTCTCGGGGACGTAATGCTCCACAGCGAGCCTCTCGACAGTGCCGTCCTCCTCCATGACGTCAACGGCGCACCAGTCGGCCAGGGTGGGCACCGCGAGGCGGGCCACGTTGGCAAGCGTGTCCCTGTAATCGAGAGAAGAAGAGAGCGTCGCGCCGCTCTCGGCCAGAAAGCGCAGCACGTCGTCCGCGTGCTTGCGCTCCGTCGTGTCGTGCACCACCATCGAGAAGCCCTTGAGGTTCCCTTTTCTGTCCCTGAGGGCGGTGATGACGGCGCTCGCCCAGAACCTGGAGCCGTCCTTGCGGACCTTTGGTCCCTCCTCTACGTAACGGCCTTCTGCCAGCGCCGCGCGCAGTACATCCTCAGGGTGTCCACGCTCCACATCTTCGTCAGGGTAGAAGGACGAGAAGTGCCGGCCCAGGATCTCCCCTTCCCCGTAACCTACTATTCGCTGTGCGCCGTCGTTCCAGGTCGTTACTTGCCCTCCGGGGTCGAGCATGAAGATGGCGTAGTCCTTGACCCCCTCGACCATCAGCCTGAAACGCTCCTCGCTCTCGCGCAGACTCTCCTCATGACTCCTCGCCTCGAGCGTGCTCCGCTGGGCCCGATCCCTGGCCGAGCGCAGCGATGACGTAAGCACGCTGACCAGTACCCCTTCGAGCATGAACGTGAGCACGTCTATCCCCTCGACGCTGAATCCCGTGAGGGTGCCCCTGGGGTAGAGGAAGAAATAATCCGTCGCCAGGCCGCTTACGGCTGTGGCTAGCAGACCGGGTCCCAGCCCGCCGTACCAGGCGCTAACAATTATGGCACCGAAGACCAGCAGGAACGGCGTGTCCTGTACGGTCAGGGGGTCCAGCAGCAGTTTGATCCCTAGCGCGGCACCGACGGCCAGCATCGCCACGCCATAGCGTAGGGCTATTTCAAGAGAGTGTTTCATAGGAACCTGTCATCCTGCCGCGTCCCCGCCCGCGCGGGCAGGCTCGCGAAACATGCCATGGCCGGTTTCCCCTTTGCCTCCCGTGTCGAGGTCCTGCATTCGGCGACTTCAGCGCTGTAGGCTTTCCAGGATATAGTGGTCCCCTCTTACACGCTTATTGGTGGACCGAATTATACGTTATGTGTTCATCGCAGCATATTGCGGCCGGTGCGTAGCATGATCCTCAAGCTCCGGAATCCTTCTCGCGACTTCCCGACCCCGGTGGTCGCCCACGGTCGGTGAGCCGGGCCGCCAGCCGTTTTGCGAGGCTGACCAAGATCAGCATAACCATTCCGCTCGAGAGCACTATGCTGAGAGAAGAGGCGGGAACTCTAAGCGAAACGAGCCGATGCCTGACAGCCTTAGCCTGACACCTTACTCACGCAGAGTAAGGTTGAACTGTAGAGTACAATGGCATCCGGTTGTTGTGAATCCTGGCTTGGATGGGGTCTTTTCAGCAGCCCGGTTCGTGTAGGGAACAGCCGTAATGGGAGTACGAGATAGCCGGGCAAAGGAACGAGACGGCGGGGCGACCCGGGCTGGGGGGCGACTCCATCCCAAGTCTTGTTACCTCGCTCAAAACATTCTCTCGAGCTTCGAGCATCGTGACCATACTCGTCGGCTGCATTGTCCTCGTCGGCTGGACGCTCGATGTTGGGAACATCAGAGGCGACCTGCCAGGTCCTGTGGCGATGAACCCCGACTCGGCGGTGGGTCTGTCGTTCGCCGGTATGTCAGCCTGGTTGTTGCAGGATGAGCGGGCAGACCAGCGAGCGCGTTGGATCTCACGGGCATGCGCCCTCGTTGTGGCCCTCTTAGGCCTGTCAAGGCTGATCCAGGTGCTTTTCGGCCTGGAGCCGGGCATCGACCAGATTCTGTTCCCCAAGAGGCTCGCCTTAGAAGCCGCCTCGACTGGTTTCCCAAACAGGATGGCGTTCGATACGGCGCTGGACTTCGTCCTGATCGGGGGCGCGCTTTTGTACCTGGACAGGCGGACCCGCCGCGGCCTCTGGGTCTCACAGTACCTCGCCATGGCTGTGGTCGTGCTCTCCGTACTGGCTTTCGCCGGCTATCTCTACGGCGTCGCGAATCTGTACGGCAACACCTCCTACATTCCCATAGCGTCGATGACTTTCCTCGTGCTCTCGGCCGGCGTTTTGTGCGCGCGCCCCGAGCGTGGTCTTATGGCCATAGTTACCAGCCGCAATATGGGGGGCGTCGTGGCGCGCCGTTTGTTGCCGGCTGCCATCCTGGTCCCGCTTGTGCTCGGCTGGTTCAGGCTCAGGGGACAACAGGGCGGTCTCTACGGCACAGAGCTCGGGGTGTCCCTGAACACCGTGGCGAACATGTTCATCGTCGCCGCCCTGGTGTGGTGGTGCGCACGTCTGCTCTACCGAATCGACGGCGAGCGCAAAAAGGCCGAAGAGGAGATGCGGGCGGCGAGGGAGAGGGCCGAGGAGGCCAATAGGGCCAAGAGCGAGTTCCTGGCCAACATGAGCCACGAGATCCGCACTCCCATGAACGGCATTATCGGCATGACAGACCTCCTTCTGTACACCCACCTCGACGAGGAGCAACGCGAATACGCGGAGACGGTCCACTACTCGAGCCAGACTCTGCTCGCCATCCTCAACGACATCCTGGACTTCTCCAAGATAGAGGCGGGCAGCCTGAGCCTGGAGACCATAAACTTCGAGCTTAGAAGGGAGGTCGAAGAGGTCGCCGCCCTGCTCGCCGGACATGCCCACGAGAAGGGCCTGGAACTGGTCAGCTTCGTGGAGCCTGGCACGCCGACCGCTGTGCGCGGCGACCCCTTCCGTCTGCGACAGGTCCTCACCAACATCCTCGGCAACGCGATCAAGTTCACCGAGGAGGGGGAGGTGACCCTGCGGGCCGAGCTCGTCGAGGACGCCCTTGATACGGTCACGGTCTGTTTCGAGGTCAGTGATACGGGCATAGGCATGACCGAAGAGCAGCGTTCCGGGCTCTTCAAACCCTTCACCCAGGCAGACGCCTCCACCACCCGCCGCTACGGGGGCACCGGGCTCGGTCTGGCCATCAGCAAGCAACTGGTGTTGATGATGGGGGGAGAGATAGGCGTGAGGAGCGAGCCCGGCGTAGGTTCCACGTTCTGGTTCACCACGCGGCTCGAGAAGAGACCGGAGGATAGGCGGGCGACCCCTGTTCCCCGCGCGGGCCTGCGCGACCTTCGCGTGCTCATCGTGGACGACCACGAGACCAATCGCCGCATACTGCACATGCAGATCACCTCCTGGGGCATGAGAGACGACATGGCGGAGAACGGGGCGGAGGCGTTGGATCTACTCCTGGCAGCGGCCGAAAGCGGGGAGGCTTACGACCTGGCGGTTCTGGATATGCAGATGCCAGATATGGACGGGATACAACTCGCCAGCGCCATAAGCGCAGAACCCGCCATCTCTTCTACCAGGCTGGTGCTGCTTACCTCTATTGGCATCAACATCAACGAGACTGCACGCATGGCCGGCGTGGAGGTCGTCCTCAACAAGCCGGTGCGGCAGTCACAGCTCCACGACGCCCTCGCGACGATGCTAGGCACCCCTACAGAGGCACAGGCCAGACCGTCGCGGAGAGGCGTGAGGCCCGCTCCGCACGCAACACCGGCGGCCGAAGAACAGGCGTCCCGCGGTTACGTCCTCCTCGCCGAGGACTACCCCGTGAACCAGATGGTGGCGATAAGGATGCTCGAGAGGTCCGGCTACCAGGTAGACGCCGTGAACAACGGGAGGGAGGCCGTCGAGGCACTCTCGAATATCCAGTACGGGGCGGTGCTCATGGACGTTCAGATGCCCGAGATGGACGGCTACGAGGCCACCGCCGAGATCCGCCGGCGCGAGGGATCCCTCCGTCACACCCCTGTAATCGCCATGACCGCCGACGCCATGCAAGGGGATAGGGAGAGAGCACTGGCCGCAGGCATGGACGACTACATAGCGAAACCGGTAAAGCATGAGGAGCTGGAGGCCGTGCTAGAGTGTTGGATCCCCCACCCCGAGCAGGAACCCCTCGCGCAGAGGGGCGACGGGGCTCCGGGAGCCAACGAAGACACTCCCGCTCTCGACCTATCCGTGCTGGAGAGCCGGCGCGGGCCCCAGCGAGATGGGGAACCGGACAAACTGGCCAGGATCGTGGGTCTTTTCATCGACGACGTGCCGCTAAGGCTGGATGAGTTGCGGAAGGCTGTCGAGAGGGGAGAGGCCCAGAAGGTCGAGGAGACGGCCCACATGCTCAAAGGCGGCTCCGGTTACATGGGAGCAGTTCAAATGTCGGAGATCTGCGCCGGGATCCAGGGACTCGGCGCCTCCGGTGAACTGTGGCGCGCCCCCGAGCTGTTAGACGAGCTCGAAGCGGAGTTCAAACGCATCCGCCCCGCCCTGGAAGCCGCAGTCACGGCGAATTGAGCTAGTCGACGACGTGTCCACTGGCGCCAAGAGCCTTTCGACCCTGGCGGTGGCGCTGACGCTCTTCGGTCTGGCCGGCGCCGCCGTTCTGGCAACGGTTCCTCCGCAATTTATGGGACCAGAGCGGCCCGGGTTCGCGGTCTTCCTGGTCGCCGGGTTGACGGTCATCGTCTTGACCGCCGGCTTCTTCGGCTACATCTACCGGCTTGGCATGGGCTTCGGCAGGACGGCCCTGGTGCTGGCCGCCGGCTACAACGCCCTGATAGCGGCGGTGAAGCTCGGCCTGGCGCCGGCCGCGCTTTACCAGGCCAATCGCGAGCAGTCGTTCGACGCCTCGATGGGAGATCCGAACGACCTGTTGTTCTACCTCGGGGTCGGCTCGGGCGTCCTCCTGCTCTACCTGCTCGTCTTCGGGGTGATGTACAGCGTCTTCAGGCTCCGCTTCAGACGACGCGCACTCCCGTCCGAACCTCCGCCGGAACAGAGGGGCCGATGGTCGAACAGAACCATTGTCGTCGGCGTCGTCGTCCTCGTCGCTTTCGCCGCCAGCTTCCTCTGGATCATGCCCGTGGTCTACGTCGGGTTGCCGACCCTCTCCTACCTCTTGTACATCTTCACCACGTTCGGCTCTGCGATTACGCTCGCCCTGATCCTGGCCGCTGTCCTGGCCTACAAGTCCTTCGACGAGGTCGAGAAGCGCGCCGTCCGTCTGGGAGACGCCACCCTTCTGGCCAGTTTCTTCTGGTTGGGTCTCACCCTGATCGTGCTCTACCACGTCATGTGGGTCATCTTTCTACTGACGCTGGTCAGCATCTGGCCTTTCCGAACATATACGCCCAAGTAAGCATGAAGATGCTTGCCCTCTACTGGAGCCTGCTGCGCTATCGCGTGGCTGTGATGATCATCCTCTTCATGCTGCTCGGGGCCGCGTGGCACGGGGGGCTGACAGCTATCGACGCGCCGGTGATCCTGACGATCCTCGCCCTTGCGTCGAGCTACGTGAGCGCGACGAGCGTGAACGACATCTCGGACAGGGAGATCGACGAGATAAACCACCCCGGCGACAAAGGAAGGCCCCTCGTAACGGGCGCGGCCAGGACCGCTGACCTGTGGGTGCTGTTCGGCGTGTCGAGCGTCCTTACAGTAGGCCTGGGGCTCGCCGCCGGTCCTGGCGCCGCGGGCATCATGCTGTTGTCCGTCGTGGTCGGGGCGCTCTATTCTCTGCCGCCGGCCAGGCTATCGTACAGGACCTTACTGGCGCCGCTGACACTGGCCGTAGCCTACGTCGGCATCCCTTACTGGGCTGGCGTGGTGGTAGTCGGGGAGAGCCTCCGGACGACAGACCTGCCCTTGATGATGTCCCTCTGTGTGCTCTTCGCGGGCCGAATCATACTCAAAGACTTCAGGGACAGGGAGGGCGATGCCGCCTTCGGCAAGCCGACGTTCCTCCTGAAGTGCGGCAAGAGGGCGACATGCCTGGCCAGCCTCTGCGCTCTATGCGCCGGGGATGCTCTGCTCATCGCATCTCTGGCAGACAGGTGGTGGCTTGCGGGCCTGTTGCAACTTTACATCGTAAGTATTGCGATCATGCTTTACCGACTCTACTGGTATAGCAGCCGCAAGGACGAGCAGTTATCCATAGGGGTTGGGGCCAAAATGGGTAACGGGCTCCTCGTGACCCTGCTGGGGGTCCTGATCCTATCGAACCAGGGCGCCGATTGGATCACGCAATTCATCTTCGGCCTGGCGCTGACGGCCATCTACATGCTGAACTTCATAGACTTCCTCCTCCATCCTGAGCGGGCCGTTATCGGGTACAAAGGATAGGGTGCGTCTTGAGACATCTCTCTACACGAGGACTCTTTTATTCACTGGCTGGCGCGGCGATGCTGGTGGCCCTGATCTTCCTGTTGCCCCTGGTAGATAAGGTGTCGGAATCTATCCTTGCCGCCCGGATCACTGCTTATGCCCTGGTCCTCGTTCCCATATCTCTCTTGCTCCACGGGTTCTTTGTCGCTGCGGGGGGTTACGCCACGTCCCGGCTTCTGACTCTCGGTGCTGTTTCCGCCGCTCTCGGCCTCTCTTCAGCCTTCCTCGCCAGGCCCGAGGACCTGGAGAGTAGTTCAGGGGTCCTGGTCCTGCTCGCGCTCTCCGTCGCCGACCTTTCGAGGATCCTAGCGGCTGCGTGCGTCGGCATCGCGCTCGCCCGCTACATAACCTCCGTCGGCGTGGTCCGGTTGTGGCAGACCACCCCTCAGCTCGAGCGCGTGCGAAAAAGTTCCTTGGTGCTTCAGACGTTCCTGGTCTGATACTCGTAGGAGGCGGCGGTGGAACGTTGCGTGCGGTGATCGAAGGTCTTTGCGAGGGCAGCGAGGAGGGGCGTTTACCCGGGCGTGAGCGAGTTCTCATAGGGGCTTTGCGCATGGGATCGGGGAACGTCGTAGCCAGGCAGTTCGGGATACCGCGAGATCCCGAGGCCGGACTGCAGGGTATCATCGAGAACCTTCGAGCCGGCCGTACCGTTCCGTGTTGCGTGATGCGATGTGAGACCGGCACGCGCGGGGACCGTATGGAGGTGCACTACGGCGCTACCCTGGGCGGCTTCGGACAACTCGGCCGTGTTCCCGGAGATCTCGTCCGCTGGGAGCACAGGCTGCCAGCTGTCCACAAGGTTGCGGCCACGTTATTCGGTCTCGAAAGACTGACGAACGTCGAGTACGCCCTCGCCCTGCTCATTCGGTCTGCCTCGACTGCGTTGGTGGGCGGCTCCATGGCAGAGAAGGTGGAGGTGAGCATGCAAGACCGAAGATGCGCCATGTGGCTCCTTGCGGGAGTCGCCATGAACTTCCCATTCAAGGCATTTCCCGTCGATCCGGGCGTGCGCGTGGAAGACGAGGCGTTGTCGCTCCATCTGGTTCCGTTCACGGGCAGGTTATCGACGCTCCTGCTGGTTCTTGCCCCCCGCCGTCTCCTGCGGGGTGCGCTCCAGATTCGGATCGAGGGCCAGGATAGCGTCGAGATCCGGCTGGTCGATCGTGATACCGCGGAGTTCTTCCTCGACGAAGACCCTATGACCTTCCACGGCCGCCTGTCCCTGCAGGTTGCGGGCTCCCTGGCCTTCGTGCCCGGGTCTGAGTACAGGTCCCCAGCAGGAAGCGGGGTGCTCGCATGACCCTCCACGTCTGCATACTTGGGATCGACGGTAGCGGCAAGAGCACCATCTCCGCCGCCCTGCCCGCCATTCTGGCCGCTGAGTTGAGCCTCGTCGCGGGAGCGGCAGGAGAGACGTTCCGTGTCTCCGATCCCGACGAGGATCATCTCGCGCCGAAGTACCATCCGGATGGCCTTCCGGTCTCTGCGCGCCTCTCTACGCGGTTCAAGCGGACGGCCAAACGGCTGGTAGATAATCGCAAGCTCTACCCGGCGTTTAAGATCGCGCAGATGGTGGCGCAAGATGTTGCCGCTTCAGCACTGGCGAAGCGTTACCGCGCTCACGTTCTCATAAGCGATGGCAACGCTCTCCTCTCTGCCACGGGACGCGCGGCGAACTACCTGCGCGCAGCCAGCGACGGGGTGCGCGAACCGTCGCCGAGTGCCGATGACCTGAGAGCGGTGTTCTCTTACATCATCGAAGGTACGCCCATACCACCGGAGAGCCAGCGCCGGCTGCCGCCTCTCCAGAGAGCGAGGACCATCTACAGGATGTCCTGTCGTCTGGGCCTGCACGCGGCATGGTTGCCGGATATTCTCGTCTTCCTCGACTTATCGCCCGAGATCTCCGTCACGCGCATCGCCTCGCGAGGAAAGAAGGTCGACCGCCATGAGAATCTGGCGGATCTCACCCAGGCGCGCGAGATGTACCTCAAGTCTCTCCAAGCGTTTGGACAGTACCGCTCTTTCGAGGCCACCTATCGCATTCCGCTGGATGAGCTCACTCCTGGAGATACCATCGGCGCGCTGGTAGAAACGCTCCGACCGTACCTCCTAGCCGATCAAGAGGAGACACTGGTATCTGGAGAGCCGTTGGGCACGAGCAAGCGTACCGGCAGCGAGATGGTCAAGACGGTCCTGGATCAACGCTACCTCATCCGCTACCTGCTGGCCAAATGGTTCCGTGGGGCGTGGCGGGAGCCGACTTTTCTCTTCTCCTCTCTGGGACGGCTCTTCCTCGACGAAGGATACTCCGCCGGAGTGATGCGCGTAATCTACGACCAGGACGAAAGACGTTACGGTCTGCTTGACCGCGTCTTTCTCGAGTACCCGCTCCACCGGGCGGTCTACGATCGGCTGCAGATCCTGACGAGGAAGATCGAAGCCGAACTGGAGGCGCGCCTGCAGGCCGGACGGGAGGTCCGCATCTTCACTGCTCCGAGCGGCTTTGCCTACGATCTCTTTCGTCCCCTGGAGACCATCGCCGGACGCTTGCCCGAACTCATGGACCGGGTGGAGATCGTGGCAACCGACCTGGACCCTCACGAGGCTCTGGCCGGAGAGCTTACCGGGCGGGCCGCAAGACTCGGTATAAGGTTCACGCTTCTCCGCGGAGACATGACCGACGGGGAGATGCGCCAGAGGTTCGAAGTGAAGGCACCCTACGATGTGGCCCTGTTCGTCGGCCTGTCGAGCTGGCTGCCCAAGCCCCAGATGCTCGACCACCTTCGCTGGATCCGGAAGAACCTGCGTGAGGATGGCATTCTGGTGAGCGATTCCTTCACCCCGGAGGCATACGCACTCTCGGGCCGGTACGTTGGCTACAAAGCCAACTACTACGAGCCCGAGGTATATCGAGCGCTGGTCGACTACTGCGGGTTCGACGGAGTGGGCGCTGACGTTGAATCCGGTAGGGACAGGATCAACCACGTGCTCATCGCCTCACCACGCGTGCAGCGCGACGAGTAACCCTGGAATGGGACTGGGCTCGTTCAACAAGCAGTCACGGCCCGGGCTGTTCCGGAGACTCTCGGGCGAGACGCTGGATCTCCTGATCATCGGCGGGGGCATCACGGGGGCGTCCATCTTTCGCGACGCTGCGCTTCGGGGGACTTTCATTCGCTACCTGCTAGCGTACCCTGAGCCGGATGGCTGAGGGGCTTGATCGGGCGGGCCGCGCCGCTGGTACGATACTGGGTTTTGCGGGTCGTCGAGTATAATTCTTTCGATGGGAGAAGCGGCGCTTATGGACCGGCAGATACTCAGGGCCAAGCTCTACGTGCCCCGTTATCGTCCGAATGCCGTGCCTCGTTCGCGCCTGCACGAGCGGCTGGATGAGGGCACGAGACACGACTTGACCGTCGTCTCTGCGCCGGCCGGTTTCGGCAAGACGACTTTGCTCGCGGACTGGAGCCAGCGTAGCGAGCTTCCGGTGGCGTGGGTCTCGCTGGACGAGAGGGACGATGATCCGGCGCGCTTCCTCTTGTACTTTATAACGGCCATCGAGACCATCCACGAGGACTTCGGGAGGAGTACGCGTGCCTTTCTGGGTTCCCTGGAGTCTCGGGAGGAGCTCGAGCCCGTCCTCACCGCGCTCAGCAACGAGATCCTCGAGTTGCCGAGCGACTTCGTCCTCGTGCTCGACGACTACCACGCTGTACGCTCGGAGACCATCCACGACGCCCTTGCCTTTCTGCTTGACCACTGGCCGCCGCCGATGCACCTGGTCATCGCCGGCCGCACGAGTCCTCCGCTGCCGCTCCCGAGGCTGCGCGCGCGGGGACGGTTGACCGAGATCGGCGCCCCTGACCTGCGCTTCACCCACGAGGAGGCGGCGGATTTCCTGGGTCGTACGATGGGCCTGAACCTCTCCGTGGAGAGGGTCGCAGCCCTGGACAAGGGGACGGAAGGTTGGATCGCCGGTCTGCAGTTGGCGGCGCACGCCCTCAAGGACCGCGAAGAGGAGCTCCGCTCCATGGAAGATATCGCTGGTGGCGCCCGCTACGTCTTCGACTACCTTGCTGACGAGGTCCTCTCCCGCCAACCGGAGGATGTTCGGGAGTTCTTGCTCGAGACCTCCATCGTCGAGACCCTGAGCGGTCCCCTGTGCGAGGCCCTCACGGGCACGACCGACGGGCTGGAGATGCTCGAAAGGCTGGAGAGGGACAATCTGTTCCTGGTGCCGCTGGATGATGAGGGCCGCTACTACCGTTATCACCATCTTTTCGCCGCTTTCCTGCGCGAACGCCTCGGGCGCGTACGTCCCGACGCGATCCTCGAGCTGCACCGCCGCGCCGGGCTCTGGTACGAGCGAGACGGCTGCCTGGCCTGGGCGGTCGAGCATAACCTGGCCGCAGAAGACTTCGACCGGGCGGCTGACCTGATCGAGGAGGAGGCCGGCGTGCGGCGCAGGTACGTGGACGCCTCCCTGCTGCTCCGCTGGCTGGGAACGCTGCCCGAGGATCTGGTGCGTCAGCGCCCGCAGCTCAGCCTGCTATACGCCTGGGCTCTCGCGCACTCCGGAGCGTTGGAAGATGCCGAGCACCGGCTCTGGGATACAGAGGAGGCCATGAAGCTCGGCGACGGAGCATCGACGATGGGACTCTCCGATAAAGAGCGTACGATGCTTGGCGAGATTTGCATCATCCGCGCCCGCATGGCAGCCATGCGGGAGAACGCGCCGCTTACGACAAGGCTCTCCAATCGGGCCCTCGACCTGCTACCGGAGGGCGAGCTCCATTTGCGCGGTGACGTCGCGCTGGATCTGGGACACGCTTACTGCTCGGTCGGAGATCTCGAGTCTGCTAGCGAAGCGTTTGCCAGGGCCGCCGCTACCGGCCGGGCAGCCGACGACCTCAGGACGGCCCTGTTCGGCCTCCGGTATCAGGCGTCTCAGGAGATCTCCAGGGGACGACTACGGAAGGCGGAAGAGCTGCTGTTGGACGGACAACGGCTGGCCGAGCGCAGGCCAGAGGGAGTGCCGTCGGTCGCCGGCATCATCCACACGGGGATGGGCGAGTTGCTCTACGAACGCGGAGATCTGGACGAGGCACGAAGGTTCCTGGAGGAGGGTATAGAGCTCGGCAGGCGGAGCGGCGAGGCGAAGATACTGGTCTATGGCTACGTCAACCTGGCCCGCGTGCTGATGGCCCAGGGAGATGCTGAGGGGGCTCACTCCCTCATTCGGGAGGCTGGCGGGCTCACACCAAGGTGGCCGCTCATATGGGCGTGGCAGGCGCGGTTTTGGCTGGCGCAGGGCTACGTGGAGTCGGCGGCGCGTTGGGCGCGGGAGTACGGGGCGACCGAGGACTACATAAGCTACCCACGCCACTTCGAGCGGATCACCATGGCCCGCGTCCTGCTCGGGGAGGACAGGACCGACGATGCTCTCGACTCCCTCGGCAACCTGCTGGAGGACGCCCTCTCCGAGGGCCGGATGGCGCACGAGATCGAGCTCCGCGTACTGCTCGCGCTCGCCTCCGAGCGGCTTGGCGCGACGGGCGAGGCGTTCGACTATCTCGAACGCGCGCTCTCTCTAGCCGAACCGGAGGGCTTCGTGCGGCTCTTCGTCGACGAGGGGCTGCCGATGGCGGCGTTGCTCGAGCGGTTGATCCGGAAGCGACGGGACGATGGATCTTACGCCGGCGCACCTGATGGCGCACCCGACGTCTACGCAGGCAGGCTGCTGGAACACTTTGCCCTGCAGGCGGCGGACTCCGGCAACGGGGGACCGCGCAGTGGCCGGAGCCCTGGGCTCGAGCCTTTGAGCGGGCGCGAGGTAGAGGTGCTCGAGCTCGTCGCCGCCGGCAGGTCGAACGCGGAGATCGCCGGTGAACTCTACCTCTCCGTGGGGACGGTCAAGGCGCACGTTCACCACATCTTCGGCAAGCTCCTCGTGCGTAACCGCTCCCAGGCCGTAGCGAGGGCGCGGGAACTGCGCCTGCTTGGTTAGCGCTTCCAGATTAAACCAGCGGTAAACCACAAGGTATTACCTTCGGTAGATTAAACCAGGGACCTCCTCTCCTAGACTGGCTTCGAAGCCAGCAGAGAGGAGCCGAGAGATGATCCTGATGGACTTGAACGAGCAGGTAGACTGGGATTTCGGTCGGGCGTTGCGCAAGGCGAGGCTGCGGCGGCTGGTGTCACGCTTGCGAGGGAAACCCACCGCCCGCAGCATTTCGCCTTCATTCGCCGAGGTCCAAGGGACGCTTCAGGCGTACAACCGGGTCCGTAGGGGGATAAGGGTCGTGGATCTGGACAAGATCGTCGGGAGCGTGGGACGCAGCAGGGACTTCGACCGCTACTTCATGCCCCTTCGCGCGGCAGCGGGAGAGAGGTGGAAGCGCGTGGATCTGGCGTTCCACCGGGACCAGGTGCTTCCGCCGGTAAGCCTGTACAAGCTGGGCGATGCCTACTTTGTCGAGGACGGAAACCACCGCATCTCCGTCGCACGCTACCACGGCTTACCTGACGTGGAGGCCTATGTGACCGAATTATGGCCCGCACGGATCGAAAACCGGGACGCCGGACCGGAGTCGATGGCCGCATGAGCTCCTGGAGCGCCTGGCTGGCCTACGCTGGGCCCGCGCTGCTACTCACCATTATTGGGCTGTACTTGCGTCGTGCTTCCCGAGACCCGAGGACCCCGCGCGGTGACGCGGTTCTGTTCGACCTCGGCCTGGGTCTCGTGGCGGTCGTCGCATCCGTCTTCTGGCTTCATGTCTTCGTGTCGGTCGTCTTCTGACACAGGCATCAGAGATGACCTGTGAAGCCGGTGTCTATGACTATATCGTTTCGCTGAGACTGAGATAGGTCATCTGGTGACGGTTTGTGCCTCTTGCAGGCGCTCTATGGCTGCGAGAGTCTGTGGTTCGAGGCGGTCGAATTCTTCGACGAGGGTTGCCGGTACTGCGTCGCGGAAGCGTGCGTAGAGGTAGATCTCTCCGAGTCGGTTCATCCCTGGCTCATCCAGGGTGCGCGCCGCCCTGCGGGCGTACTGCTCCGGGGTCTCCTGGGACTTGCGTACGATCCCGATTTCTTCGAGGGCGTTGGTGACCTTCTTGTACCTGCTGTACAGGCGGGCGTCTGAGACCTTGATCGGGCGCACCATCACGGTCTTGCGGTTGCGATGAGCGACGAACTTCCTGGTGTAGAAGAAGACGAGGTAGGCCCCTCCGACGAGCAGCCCTACAACGATTATGCTCGCCGGGTCGAGGCGGGCCACGCCGCGCATGAGGGTTCCCGCGGTCGCGGCTACAGGCCCCGCGGCCTCACCGAGCCTCTTTGCCATGAAACCGAAGACCTTGCCACCCTGCAGGTTGTCCGCCGCCCTGTACTTCCAGGGCGTAGAGTCGAAGCTCGGGGTGGGATCGAAGGTCGACCAGCCGTAGCCGGGAAAGTAGACCTCGACCCAGGCGTGGGCGTCCGAGGCGCGGACGTCGTAGTAGCCGGTGAACGGGTTGTACTCGCCGGGGGCGTAGCCCGTCGCCACCCTGGCCGGTATCCCGAGGGAGCGGGCCATCACGGCGAGCGAGGAGCTGAACTGCTCGCAGTAGCCGCGCTTCTGTTCGAAGAGGAAGTACTCGACGGCGTCCATCTCTTCCATCTGGGGCGGGATAGAGAGATCGTAAGGATAGGTCTCTTTGAGATACTGGTTCATCCTTAGCACGGCGTCGTAAGGGTTGGTTGTGCCCTCTGTCAGCCTGCTTGCTAGCTCGCTGGTGCGTTCGAGGCCGGTGGGGGGAAGTTGTGTGTACCTGTCCGCTATCTCCTCGGGGTAGACCGTGCCTGCGGACCTGAGCTGGTCGGGGGAGGCGTTCGGGAGGCTGGAGATGACCGAGTACGCCGAGCCCTCGGGGATCTGGTAAGGTGCTCTGAGGGAGGCGTACGGATCGATCTTGATGTTGCTGGTAGGGAAGAAAACCGTCTCGGGACGGTAGGCGCCGAAGATGATGTTCGGGGAGTCCTTCTCGATACGAAAGACCTGGGCGACCTCGCGCGACGGCCCTTGCTCCTGCTCGGTGTTCGTGGCGGTGAACGTGTCGAAGCGCATGCTGTTCGAGGTGAGCTTCTCTGCGGTGTCACCGGTCGAGATCTCCCACCCCTTCCCGTTGTAATCGTCGAAGGCGACCCCGCGGTAGGGCACAGTCTCCTCGCTTCGCACCTTCATCACGACCTCGTCGGAGAGCCGTCCGCGGCTGCGGAGGTCCATGTAAGGCTGGAAGCCGTGGTATGAGTCAGACAAGATAGCCTGCGGGGGCCCTGCGAAGGGGTCGCCGCCAGGCGGCCTGTAGTAAGGATTCTGGACGCCGCCGGAGAAGTTCTCCCCAACGTTTCGGAAAGCCGAGGTCGGCATCATCGTCAGGTTCATGGCCTGCCGCTGGGGCAGTAGGGAGAAGCAAACCAGATCGACCGCGACGACGGCGAAGAAACAGGGCACGACGGTGCCGACCACGAGGCCCCTGCTTCTCGTCGCCTGCAGCCCGGCCCGCTCGCGGGCCTCGGAGAGGTTCATCTGGGTCATGGCTCCCATGGCGCAAAAGAGGAAGGCCAGCACGAACAGGCCGTACCACAGGCTCGTCGTGAGAACGGCGCCTACGGCGACCAGGATCAAGCCGCTCACCAGCGAGTACGAGAGGTCCTTGCGGGCCGGCACGTCGAAGGCGTGTATGACCTGCACCCAGAGGAAGAGCCTGGCGAGCGGCACCCTCGTGTCGTAGAGCGAGGACAGGACCTCCCTGAAGAACATCGCGAGCGCCGCCAGGGCGCCGAACGCGAGCATCACCTTTATGAGGATGTTCCTCTCCCGCCTCCTACGATAGCTGACCACGAACGCGACGACCGTCAGGAAGGGCACGAGGACGGCGGTCACGGCGCCGAAGTACCCACTCGTCAGGACGGCGGCCTCCCCAACCAGTATGGCGGCGAGCACCCACGCCCGCAGCTCGATTGAGTCCTCAGGCCGGCGTTTCGTGCTCCCCGGAAGTTTGATCTCTGGCCAACGGAACGACATCAGATCCTCCACGGCTCAGCGACTTCGGCCCCGAGCCGCGCCACCCTGCGGCCCCTGGCCTCCACGCCTTGCATGAACTCCTGCTCTTCTCCCTGTGACATCCACGGCCCCGGCCCCGCAAACTCGATGCACGATACGAGCACGACGGCCCGCACCTCGGAGGCGCCGGGCGATCCCGATGACCCCGTTTCCCTTGCAGTGTCCGGCCTCCTTGTGGAAGGTCGTATCTCGACGCTGGCTCCTCCCGTGGCAGGCGGCCTGGACGCTCGCAGGCCAGCGCACCAGGTAAGGATGCTGTCGCGGGTCGACTCCTCAGGGAAAGGCGCGTTCTCCGGCCCAGCGTTGGCCCTGACCTCCCTGCCGTCGCCGAGCGCGTACAGGAGCAGCGACGCGCCGGCCGAGACGACCATCTCCCTGGCTTCGGGCGGGGCCCCGGCGTCGAGGCTCATCGCCAGCACGAAAGGGGGGTGCGTTTCCTGGGCCAGCTCGATGACGGCTAGCTTCCCCGACGGCAGGCCGCGGGCGCTCTTCTTCCAGGCCACCAGGCGTGCCGGGTCCCCCGGACGGTAGTCCCTGACACCCCAGAATTCGC
>DATDKO010000172.1:0-8861 GCA_036519935.1 Rubrobacter sp.
AGGATAGCCGGCGCCGGCGAAGTGGGTGGCGAGCGTCTGGTGCCTTTGCCAGAGGAAGTCCCACCTTACACCGGAGAGGATCACCACCGGCGGCTTGTGCACGAGGGAGATTCCTACACTCCGTCCATCAGGGCGAAAGAGGGGTCTGGCATGGTCCCTTCCCCGTAGAGGTGGTCGAGGCCGAAGAGGCGCAGGATCTCCATTGTTCTCTCCAGCTGGTGGGCGCTCACGCGAATACGCCACCCTTCCGTGGAAGGGCAGGGCGTATTCTTTCGGCTCATGGGGGAAGGGCGACTCAGTCTGCGGTAGACACGGTCATCGAAGTCCTCGCCCAGGAAGGAAAACAGAGCCTGTAGTTCCGCTTCCGGACGCGCGAGCAGGGTCTCGTAGAAGGTGAGGTGCACGTCCTGTGGCCCGAACTGTTTGAGGGGGACGTAGTTGTCTATGCACCAGAGGAAGAGGTGGCGTTCGAAGTCGTCGTTTGCGGCCCGGATCTCCGCCTCCATAGGGAGGAGGAAGTCCTCTACCAACTCCCGCTGCTCCATCGTCTCCGAGAGGTTGTCCCTCCACCCGAGCGCGAGCCTGGATGCCACGACTGCGCAAGGATGCCTGAGCAGGAGAATGATGGGCATTCCGGGGAAGTGCGCGCGCATCCAGCCGAGGAGCAAGTTGGCCCTTATGTCCTTGATCAGACGCCGCCTCGCGACGATGCGCCCGTTGAAGCGGTCGGTCCAGGGGTCCCTGAGCCCGCCCGTGAGCGCCAGGCGGGCCGGCTTTAGGAACTTCTCCCTCTGATCGTCTGGTCTCAAGTACTGTTTGGTCCTGAAGTGCCCGACCGGGCCGACTTCCCTGGGGTTGAAGGGTTCGAAGACGTAACGATATCCCCTTCTGTGGTTGATGATCTCTGAGAGCCATGTGGTCCCGCTCCGCCCGCTCCCTGCCAGAAAGACGGAGCTTCTGTGGTCTCCTTTCCCCAGATCGACGTAGAGACCTCCTGGCAGCTGTGACAGAGGGGCACCTATCATCCTACTGCCTCCCGGCCGAGAGTGTCCCTCAGCGCGGCAGAGCAGGCGGCCCAAGCCCTTCCCCGCGGCCACGCGCTCCACCTGGTGATCGTAGTCGCTCTCCGACCCGGGATAGCCAACGCGCATCGGGCCGATGCTATCCCTCGGCTTCAACGGGGGTGCGGGGACGCTCAGCCCCACTGTCGGCGGTGGGAGCCTCGGCGGCACCCCAGTCCTCCCTTGAGGCGAATTTGACTGCGACGGCGGCGAGGATAAAGAAGAAAAGCGTCGAGGCCGGAAGGTACCAATGCCACTCGAACGCCGAGGAGACGAGGTAGACCATGAGCGCGGAGCCTAGCCCGGCCAGAAGGAGCCGGCGTTCTCCCTGCGGACCCGAGCGCCAGGCTGCTCTCCCTGTGTAGCTGACGAGGACCGCCACAAACCCAAGCAGGGCCAAAAAGGCGAACAAGCCGGTCTCGGTGCCCTGCTCGAGATACACGTTGTGGACCTGTTTGACGCCCTTGAGCCCCGGTCTGTCCTCCAGCCACGTGTACTGGAATGTCCCCGCCCCCGTACCTGTGAGGGGCCGCTCCTTCCACGCCGCCAAGGCGACCCTCCAGTAGTCTCCCCTGGAGCTTATATCTAGCGAGGCGAGCCTCTGGCCGGCGTTCCCTGTCTCCTTCGCGTCGCCGAGTAGCGTCGAGTAGACTTGCCCTGGACCGCCATACCCGTCGACGACTACGAAAGTGCCCAGGATCACCGCAAGCACTCCTCCGGCCACGACGAGAATCCCGAGTCTCCGCCTGAGAACCGGTGACAGCTCGTAGCGGCTCATTAGGATGGTGTAGGCGGCCTGCAACACAAAGGCCACGATGAGGGCCAAGATCAGATCGTTCCTGAACAGCGTCCCGTCGGCGATCTTCTGCTGACGTAAGACGCCGGTCCCGAGTAACCCGGGGAGGCTCTGCATCTGCCACCAGAGCCAGGCGCCAGGCAACGAGAGGAGGAGAAGGTCGGCGAGCATCCGCAAGCGGCCACTCGTTATGACGAAGAGGACGATGAGTCCTATCCCAAGGGACCCGATGCCGCCGCGAGAGACCGTGAGGTAGAGCGCAATGAAGAAGGAGAGCGTGATGGCGGCGTAGAGTCCCCTCAGGGCGAAACTGCGTAGAGTCCCCATCCGCGCCAAGGCCAGCACCACCCCCATCGCCAGGATGACGGCGGTGGTATTGGAGTACTGCAGGGTCGAGTCCATCCTTACCCCATCCAGGGAGCGAACCGGGTACTCGATCGGGCTCATTTTCTGCAAGAGTCCGTAGCCTGCGACCGCCGCGACCATGAAGACCGATGCGTCGATGAGCGAGCCGACCTGGCGCCCTGAGGTGAGCGCGGCCAGTGCCATAATGAAGGCCGCCAGGTACATAGATGAGCGCAGTGTCTCCTTGATGGTCTCCGTCTCACTTATCGTCCAGACCATTGAGAGGCCCTTTACGGCGACGAGCGCAGCCAGCAGCCCGACCAGCAGGATGCCGACTGTGGGCAGACCCCAATAGAAACCGCGCACGAACAGCGTTACGAACAGCAGCGCTAGAATGCCCGCGGCAACAGGCAACCAGAGCTCGTCCCTGTAGAGGCCGGCGTCCAGCATCCCGTAGGCCGTTGCGGCCAGGAGCGCCAGCATGACAAGACCCTTGAAGACGGCGAGCAGCCGGCCTGGACGGCGGTGCTTGATGCCGGCCTCTTTTTGTTCTGTACCAGTGAAGCGCTCGCTGGCGTTGCCGGGGGGCTGGACTTCCCTCACTCCTTAGCCCCTAAGCGAGCCCCTCGACGATCGCGCATCAGGAACATCCGTTCAACACCACCCCGAGCAGGTTGGCACCCGCTTCCAGAAGGTCGTCCGTCGTCTCGCGGGCGACGCTCTTGGGAGTCCGGGAGGCGTGGACAACCAGCAAGACCCCGTCAAAGCCGCCAAGGAGGTTCGGGGACCGTAGCACCCGCGCCGCCACCGGCGCGTCGAGCAGCACGAGGTCCCGGCTCTTCTGCAGGCCTCGTACTGCTTTTAGGACCCCCTCATCCTCCAGTAGAGAGGCGGGATCCGACAGAATGGGACCGGTCGGGACGACCAGAAGTCCCGGGATGATCTCATACCCAAAGTGCTCCAGGGGCTTACTGTCGTGGAGACCGCTGGTAAGCCCGACGAAGTTCGGTTCGCCGAGCATCCTGTGCAACTGTGCGTTTTCGAGGTTGCAGTCCACGACGGCGGACCGCCGTCCCATGCCGGCCAGGGCGGCTCCGAGGCCGAGGCAGATGCTGGTCCGCCCGGTGTCAGGCTCGGGACTGGTGACAACGACGCTACCCGTCGTCCCCATCCTCAGAAGGTTGCCCGCCAGCTCCTCGTAGTGACGCCTCACTGGTGAGTCGGGGTCAAGCAACCCCAGGGCACCCGCGTCGCTTTTCGCCCCGAGCCTCACGTCAACCCTCGGTTTTCTTCGAAGAGTAGTCCGGTATGGTCCCCAGCACCGGCACCCTCAGCGTCAATTCGGCGTCGCGTACGCCCCGCCAGCCGCTGGCCCGCCCCTCGAGTATCAAAGCGGCCGCGCCCCCTATCAGCAAGCCTGCCCCTGCGGCGATGGCCGCGTAGATCAGGGGCCGAGGACTATAGTCTCCCGGCAGGGCTTTCTGCTCTACGACGGCCTCCGCAACCGGTACGCCGTCGGCGAGCGGCCTGTCGCCGAGGTCCTCGACTCCCTCGACGAATAACTCAGCGTAAGCATTCGCCGCCAGGGCCGCCTGCCCGGGCTCGTCGCCGAGGAATCGTATCTGTAACCCTGGCCCGCCGTCCGTATCAACGACCGTCCTCGGGTCGAGCCGTTCTGAGAACGCCTTCGGCCCGGCTTCCCAGCCAGCCCGGCGCCTTACCTCGCTCAACATCTCCTGCGTAACGACGGCGCCACGCACTTCTTCGAGGAAGGCAAGCATGGCCTCCTCACCGTCCGGCTCCTCCTGCGGCCTGACGCTCACCTTCGCCTCGGCGGTGTATACCGGCTCGCGGAAGAGCCCGAAGAGCAGGGCTATGCCAGCAAGGACCAGCGCGACCCCGACGATTAGCAGACGCCGCCGCTGCAAAACGTAGAGGATCTCAGAGAGCGAGGGATCTTCCCTCGCCCTGTCCCGCCAGCCCCGGCCGCTAGTAGATGCCACTGTTGATGACCTGCTCGCGATAGGCCGCGGGGTCCAGGTTCAGTAACTCCAGAAGACCCGGTGCCTGGGGGGACCGGCTCCGCGCGAGAATCCTGCGCGCCTGCCCATACCGACCCTGAACGACGAACGCATCGGCGGTGGCGAGATCCATAGAGACCAGGAGCTGCCGCTCTCCTACCCGTGTACGCGGCCTGTTCAGTTCGGCCGCCGCCATGCGTCTCGCACGCCTTATATTCTTCACACCTTCGAGCGGCTCGCCGGTTCGTACCTGGATCCTGCCAAGATCGTAGCGGTCCTGGTAGCTGATGTTCGTCTCTCCCTCGAGCGCCTCGTACGCCTCTTTGGCTTCCTGCAGCTTTCCCTGCATCGCGAGCGTCTGCGCGAGAGAACTGCGGGCCGAAACGGCGTTCGGATTGAGCTGAAGCACATCACGGTAGCCCTCGACCGCAGCGTCCAGATCTCCCATACCGAGCCGGAGATTGGCCAGCGTCAGGTAAGGCAGATAGTTGGTGGGGTCCCGCTCTATGGCCTCCTTGAGAGCCAGAACCGCCCTATCGTGCCTTTTCTGCTGCCGCCATAGAAAGGACTGCGCCTGGAGCGCGTCGGTATCGAAGGGGTCCAGACGAACCGCCTTCCGCGACGCCTCCATCGCCCCCGCAACGTCCCCGGCAGCGGCCAGACGCTGCTGCTCGCCAGTGTAGTAATCCGATAGGTAGAGCAACGTAGACAGCAGGGCCAAAACCCCAACCAGAAAACCCGCGGAGAGTCTGAAGATCACACTGCTCAAGCAAGATCACCGCTCATGAGGATATCCACAACACCCCCCGAATACAAGCCGCCGGGCGGGCGAAGCCGGCACGAAAAAAGCGGGTCCCCGAAGGGACCCGCCTGGTTAGGCCTCGTCCTGTCGCTTAGCGGACGATCCTGCGGGCCAGTAGACCACCGGCTACGAGCAGGACACCGGCACCGAGCGCGATGAGCGACGAACCACCCGTGGGGGGAAGCTCGGCAGCTGGGCTGGCAGCTGGGCTGGCAGCTGGGCTGGCGGTGGGGGAGGCGTACTGATACTGCACCGCAGCCGGAGCGGCGGCCGGACTAGCGGCGGCGACGACCTCCTCGACCACGGGCACGCCGACGTTGCACTCCTGGGCTATGTTCTGGATGTTGACGTTGTCCCCGTACTGGCTTATCTGCACCTTGCCGACCTCTGCCTGTACAGCAGTCTGGACGCAAGCTTGATTGCCACTGCCGACCTGCGTCACCGACTGCGCCAGAGCCGGGACAGCGGCGGCCAACACCATGGCAAGCATAGCCGCTAATAACATTACCTTCTTCAAATCTACCTCCTATTCGAGATCTGCCTCTACAGGTCGCATTTTTTCACCTTTGGCCCACAGTGTCAACACTGTTGCCAATATCTTCTACGATTTCCTTCAAATTTCTTAATAATTGGGCCTATTCTGACCCCTGTTCAGCGGGGGCACCAAAGTCCGTAGTATACATGGTGGTCTTGGAATCGCTGTAGTCGCCTGTACAGGCACCTATGCCTATTTCGTGGAACCTCCCATCCAGTATGTTAGGGCGGTGGATGGAACTGCGCATCCAGGATTGGAACACGCCTTCCGGAGTAGCGTTGTATCCGATGTTCTCTCCGCAGTAGGACGAGCTGTAACCGAAGCGACGGATGCGGGTGCACGGGTTTTCGTTGCTCCCCCTGGTGTCGTGAGAGAAGTAGTCGTGTTGGATCATGTCCTCCGAATGAGCACGGGCGGCTTTCTGTAGGGTGGGATGCACGCAGAAAGGTTTCAAGCCGTGGTTCTCACGAGCGTTGTTGTGCAAGGGTGAGCAGCTGCTTCTCTCTGGCGTACAAGAAGATCTCACCACCTCCGCACCTGCTGGCGTAGCCTCCGCCTGCTGCCTGGGCTGACGAGTCTACACGGATGAGGCCTGCGGCCGCAAGAAAGATGGCGACGAAGATCACCAGCAGACACCTCATAAATACATCCCCCTCTCGTTGTTTCAGCATTTCAGCTTGCTATTCTCGCTCCTTGCCGAATATGTCAGTCTATGTATCGTCTCGGGACAGCGCCCCTTTCCGGCCTGGCGCTGGACATGTTATCTCCTACGATCCTTGCTCTTTGCTGCCGGGAGCGTCCGTCTGTGCGGGCTCGGACAGGATGCGGTAGGTAGCGAGGGACATCTCCTGTGTAGCGGCGCGGGATGCAGACTCACTCGTGTCGCTGGCTATCACGACCATGAGATAGGCATCCCGGGCGTCGCGCGCGCCTTCGGGGAAGACGATTCTGGCGTCGGCGAAGGTAGTTCCGTAGTAGCCGATCTTGTGCGAGACCCGCGTCCCTTCGGGGAGAGGCTGGGGCAGGCGGTCTTCGAAGGAAGTGTTCGTCATGATGTCGAGCATCTCTGCCGAGAGGTCGGGGGTGGTGTAGGAGGGATCGGAGATCTTCTCCAGCACGAGCAGGACGTCGTCAGGGGTCGTGGTGTTGGGGATCCAGTACTCCGTCGAGCGAGCGCCCACACGGTACAACTCGGCCCTGATGTAATACCTTCCCAGGTACCTGTCGAGCATCTTCCAGGCCGTGTTGTCGCTCTCTTTGATCAGGAGCCTGGCGCACTCGCGCAGGGTTATAGTGTGCCCAACGGGGTAGGTGTAGAGCACACCCGTGCCGTAAGCCTGCACGTCGGAGGCCTGCATGGAGATCTTGTCGTCGAGGTCCACCACGCCGCTGGCTGCCGCCCTGTAGAGCGTCATCAGGACGGGCAGCTTGTTGAGACTGGCTGCGAGGAAGCGCCGGTCGGCGTCCATCGCCACCCTCTCGCCCGAGGAGGGATCAAGGACAACCACCCCGTAGGTGGCGGGATACGCCTGCGCTATCTGGCCGAGCTCGCTCCGCAGGGACTCTGTCTTCTCCTCGGTGAGCTCCGTCTCGACGCGGGTGACGTCTGTGGCCACCTCGGAGGCGACCCGAGGATCAGGGTTCGAGCCTGTCTGCGACCCTGTGGTGGGAGCCTCAGGGCCTGACCCGACCGTGGGAACTTCGAGGCGGGCTACCGGTTCTCTCTCCATCGAGCGCGCAAAGAAGAGCGGGCCTGTGAGGAGCCCGATCAAGATAGGCAGCGCCACAAGGAGACGCCGGCGCCGGAGTGCTTTCTGCTGTTCACGTCGTTGCCGCCGCCCGCCGTAGGTTGTTGGCGTCTTCTGAGGCGTCTCGGACTTTGGCACCGGCGCGTGGATTGTCCCCCCCCGCAGGATGTTCGCGCCCCGAGGTAGAGGGGCTACTTGTTTATCGACCTGACAAAGGTAACGAATTCCTTTTCCCTGCACAAGTCAACATTCCCGCTCCCTTGACAGTTGGGAGTGACAGTAAATGACAGCGGAAGGCAGCGTTTACCAGCGTAAGGACGGACGTTGGGTAGCTCAGTACAGGGACGCAAAAGACAAGGTTCGGTACATCTACAGGAAGAGCAAGGCAGAGGCTAGGAAGGCTCTTAGAGAGGCACTTACTGAGCCTTTCAAAACCCTCACGAGAGATGGTTGAAGCAGATTAAGGAACAACCCAATAGCACAAACGCCTCATGGATGTCGTCGCGCCGCTCGTAGCGGATAGCGAGCCTGCGAAACTTCGCGAGCCACGCCAGTGTCCACTCCACTACCCACCGGTGGCGGCCCAGTTTCTGCGAACTTTCCACCTTCTTGTCTCGCTATATGCCTCTTGATGCCACGCTTCTTCAGCGTACGTGCACACTTCTTGTCATCGTAGGCTTTGTGTAGGCGTGAAGCTTCTCGGGACGCTTCCTCGGCCTTCCCCTCGGACGCTTGATGGGCTCGATGGAGTCCAAAAGCTCCTCGAAGACCATCGAGTCGTGGACATTGGCCGCCGTGAGCATCATCGAGAGCGGGATGCCTCTTCGATCGACCACAATGTGGCGCTTCGTGCCCGATTTCCCCTTATCCGTCGGATTCGCTCCGGTCTTTTGGCCCCCCTTTTTGCCGGGATGCTCGCCGTGTCCAAAGAAGCGCGCTCCCAGTCGATCTGGTCGGCCCCTCCGAGACGGTCCAGCAGAAATGAGAGCATGCGCTCCCACACGCCCGCCTCTTGCCATTTCTGGAGGCGGCGCCAGCAAGTTACCCCACTTCCGCAGCCCATCTCTTGGGGGAGCATCTCCCAGGGTATGCCGCTCTTTAGCACGAAGATGATGCCGGTGAGAGCGGCCCGGTCGTCTAGGCGGGGTCTGCCACCTTTGGGTTTGGGCGGCTCCTCCGGTAACAGCGGCTCCACGATTTCCCAAAGCTCGTCACTAACTAACTCTTTAGCCATACTCTTGACTTACCCAGGCTCGGCGGTTTTGAAAGGCTCACTTAGCGGAGCCGCGAGATTCGCCTGTATAACCCGTGGTGACCTGCCCTGGCGCCGGGGTGTGGGCGTGGCCTCCGCTGGCGCTTGAGCGCCTGCCTCGTGGCTCTGCGAAGGCGCTGGTGTGTCGGCAGGTCTTGCCAGCCCGGGGATGTTGTCCATCAGTCGCGCCAGCAGCGTGTTGACCCGGTAACGAGTCTCCCTCTCCTCCACCAAGCCCATCCTCGCTTCTCTACGCCTGACAGTCTAACCGACAGTTGGTGACAGTCTATAGCTTTAGTAT
>DATDKO010000173.1:0-5381 GCA_036519935.1 Rubrobacter sp.
ATGGTCTATGGACACGACATGGGTACGATCGTGCGCTGTGCTTCGTGCGACAACGCCCTCATCCGTGTCGGTCGCGGGCCGGGACGATATCTGCTAGACATGAGGGGTGTCATGTACCTACAGGTCGAGGAAGCGTAATCCCTATTCTGCAGGAGTGCCTAGACCTAGATATCCCGGGTGAAGGAGTCCTACTCAGATGCCTAGGCGGGAATCAGCACTGATGGTGTAAGGGTATGGGAACTCAGGGGAGGTGCTTATGAAGTGGAACATTCGGCCTAGTCCCCTCCGGGCCTCATACCATGATCTGTCCCTTCTGCGAAGTACATAAACCGTGTCCGGCCGACGAGAGCCAGGTCTGCTGCGGCCTTTGCGCTCGTACCGTCGAGGGTGCCGTACCGTGGGCAGCAGGAACCCGCCCTGCCTGGCGCTCTGGACAAAGACGCGTGCGAGGCATCTCATACCGAGATACGCGGCCTGCCCGACGGGACGTTCCCCTGCCTCTCCGCTTGCGCTCGGAGGGGGCCGCGCTCGAAGCTTATGCTGCCCACACCGGCCCCGTAGGCAACCCTCGTAGGTAAGGAGAAGACGCCATGGCCTACCAACCGATAGAGAACTACGGGATCATTGGTGATCTGCACAGCGTGGCCCTGGTTGGTATGGATGGCTCGATCGACTGGTTGTGTTTGCCGCATTTCGACTCTCCGAGCATCTTCGCCGCCATCCTCGACGATGGGAAGGGCGGACGCTTCAAGATCGCTCCGGTTTCGGAGAGTGTAACCCGAAAACAGTTCTACTGGCCCGACACCAATGTCCTCGTCACGCGGTTCTTTACCCCCGACGGGGTAGCGGAGATTAAGGACTATATGCCGATACACATGTCCGAGAATGGTCACAGACGCCATCAGCTCATCCGCCGGCTCGAAGTGGTTCGCGGTGAGATGAACTTCCGGATGGAGTGTTCTCCGGCCTTCAATTACGCCCGGGATGAGCACGAGACCGAGATCACCGAAGGTGGAGTGTGCTTCCGCTCTACGCAACTAAGTCTCGGTCTGGCTACGCAAGTACCCTTGAAGCAACGCGACAGCGGTGTCTTCGCCGAGTTCGCGCTGCGTGAGGAGCAGTTGGCGGTATTCGTGCTCCGAGAAATAGATCCAGGAGCCATCTGCGGCGTTGCCCTCTCGAGGTCGGAGGAAGAAGTGCTTTTCATGCAGACCGTGGACTACTGGCGCCGCTGGCTCTCGAAGTGCACCTACGCTGGCCGCTGGCGCGAGATGATGCACCGCTCAGCGCTAGCGCTCAAGCTCTTGACGTTCGAGCCCACAGGAGCGATAGTCGCTGCCCCCACGACCAGCTTGCCCGAGGGTATCGGCGGCGAGCGCAATTGGGACTACCGCTACACCTGGATCAGGGACGCTGCATTCACCCTCTACGGGCTCCTGCGCATCGGGTTCACAGAGGAGGCCGAAGCGTTCATGGGCTGGCTCGAGGACCCCTGCTACAAGCCGAAGCCGGAGGGCTCGCTGCAGCTGATGTACGGTATAGATGGTAGGAGCGACCTCACCGAGGAGACTCTGGAGCACCTGGAGGGCTACCGAGGCTCGCGGCCGGTCCGGGTCGGCAATGGAGCCTACAACCAGCTCCAGCTCGACATCTACGGCGAGTTGATGGACGCCGTCTATCTCTACAACAAGTACGGTGACCCCATTTGGTACGAGCTGTGGACCCATCTGCGCAGGTTGATCGATTGGGTCTGCGACAACTGGCGACGCGAAGACGAGGGGGTCTGGGAGGTGCGAGGCGGAAGGCGCCACTTCGTCTACTCGAAGCTTATGTGCTGGGTCGCCGTTGATAGAGGCTTGAGACTCGCCGACAAGCGCTCCTTCCCTGCCGATCGCGAGCGGTGGCTGAAGGTGCGCGATGAGATCTATGAGGAGATCATGGAGCAAGGGTGGAGCTCTGAACGCAAGGCGTTCGTGCAGGCCTACGACGATAACTCTCTAGACGCCTCCAACCTGATCATGCCCCTGGTGTTCTTCGTGGCTCCCAAAGGCCCGAGGATGCTCAGCACGCTGGACGCCATCAACCGACCGCCGAAGGACGGTGGTCTCGTCTCCAACGGGCTCGTCTTCCGCTACGACGTCGAGAAGTCGGCGGACGGCCTCATGGGGGAGGAAGGCACATTCAGCTTGTGCACATTCTGGCTCGTGGAGGCGCTCACCCGCGCAGGACGGCTAGAAGAAGCTCGGCTTATCTTCGAGCAGATGCTCGGCTACGCCAATCACCTCGGTCTCTATGCGGAGGAGATCGGACCCCGCGGCGAGGCGTTGGGAAACTTCCCCCAGGCCTTCACGCACCTAACCCTCATCAGCGCCGCCTTCAACCTCGACCGCGCGCTCAGAAAGAAGAGCTAGCCTCGTGTTTGCAAGAGTACCGACAACGCACACCAAGCGATAGATGTCCTGGTCTCGCCGAAGTGCGCCAGACTTCACCGGCGGGAAGTACATCCATTGCGACAGGAGTTCCCGATGAAAGCAGTAGCCGTTTTCCCAGGCAAACCGAACAGCATCCACCTGGCAGACTTGCCGGAGCCAAAAGTGGACGACATCCTCGGCGGGCGTGGTGTTCTAGTGGAGGTGCTGCGCGTCGGCGTGGATGGGACTGACAAGGAGATCAACGAGGCCGAGTATGGCGAAGCCCCGGTGGGTTACGAGTTCCTGGTTATCGGCCACGAGTCGTTCGGGCGCGTACTGGAGGTTGGGCGGAACGTACGCGGGCTTGAGCCCGGCGACTACGTGGTGGCTACAGTCAGAAGACCCGGTAGCAGCATCTACGACCGGATCGGCACCTACGACACAACCACGGACGAGACGTACTACGAGCGTGGCATCAACCTGTTGCACGGTTACCTGACCGAGCGCTACGTGGACGACGCGGAGTACATAGTGAGGGTGCCTGCTGCCCTGAAGCAGATCGGCGTGCTGTTGGAGCCGACGAGCATCGCCGAGAAAGGGATAGAGCAAGCCTACGAGATCCAGCGTCGCCTCAAGGTCTGGAGGCCGCAGCGCGCTGCGGTGGTCGGTGCCGGTACTCTGGGCCTCCTGGTGACGCTCATCCTGCGGCTTCGGGGCTTAGAGGTCACGACGTTGGCCCGCACCGAGCCACCAACGCTCAACAGCGAGCTGTCAGAGGCTCTGGGGGCACGGTACGTGAGTACGCGTAGGATGCCTCTGAGGGAAGCTGCCAAGGAGTACGGACCGTTCGACATCATCTTCGAGGCGACGGGCGTAAGCCTTGTAGCCTTCGAGAGCATGGAGACGGTCGGGCGCAACGGCGTGCTGGTGTTGACCGGAATCAGCGGCGGAGATCGCACGATCGAGATACCGGGGGATCATATCATGCTGGGTTTCGTGCTGGGCAACAAGGTAGCGGTGGGCTCCGTGAGCTCCAATCGCACCCACTTCGAGCGCGGCGTGCAGGACATGGCTCTGGCAGAAGCGCACTACCCGGGTTGGCTGGCGAGGTTGCTGACCCATCCCGTCAAAGGGCTCGACAACTATCAGGAGATAATCCATCTTTTGACCGAGAAGAATGCGGTTAAGGCGTTCGTCGAGGTGAACGGGCATGTCTGATCCGACATCTAGGCAACATACAACGCACAGGATGCTCTTATGATGGCCGATATCTCGCTCACGGGAGTACTGATCGTAGCAGCGATAGCCTTCGCAGTACCGCTCGTTCTCGGTCTCGCACCTACATTGCATCTTCCCTCCGTGGTCCTTGAGATTGTGGCCGGTATCGTGATCGGCCCCGCCATCCTCGGGCTCGTAGAGGTGGACCTGCCGCTGCAGGTGCTGGCCTTGCTCGGTCTCGCGTTCCTGCTGTTCTTGGCGGGACTCGAGATCGACCTCGATCGTCTGCGGGGTGCACGGCTGCGTAGCGCGGCGGCCGGTTTCGTGATCTCCCTGGCGGTTGCGCTGGGTATTGGCCTAGGACTTTATGCCACCGGCCTCATAGAGGCCCCGCTGCTTGTCGCGATCATACTGTCAAGCACATCGCTTGGCATCGTGATCCCGGTGCTCGCCGACGCCGGCCACAGCAGCACGACGCTCGGCCAGCTGATCATCGCTGGGTCGTCGATAGCCGACTTCGGTGCGGTCATCCTGCTCTCCCTTTTCTTCACCGGGGACTCGAGCAGCGCCGGATCCACCCTCCTCTTGATCGGCGGTTTCGTGGTGCTTGTGATCGCTACAGGGCTGGCACTGGCCGAGGCCGAGCACTCGAGCCGTCTGAGCTCAGCCCTTGCAAGGCTGCAGGATTCCAGCGCCCAGATCAGGGTCCGGGGAGCCTTTCTCCTGCTCATCGGGCTTGTAGTGGTCGCGCAACTCTTCGGGCTTGAGGTGATCCTAGGCGCTTTCTTCGCCGGTGCTGTACTCAGGTTGCTGGATCGCGACGAGATGATGACGCACACGGGCTTCCATACGAAGCTCCAGGCCGTCGGCTTCGGCGTCTTTATCCCATTCTTCTTCATAACCAGCGGGATGCAGCTCAACGTGCGAGCGCTCCTCTCCGGCGGGGCGGCGCTCGCGCTGGTGCCCGTGTTCCTCCTTGCCCTGCTGCTCGCCCGCGGGCTGCCGGCCGCCCTGTACAGGCCGATGGTAGGTGAGAGGGGCTCCCTGGCAGCCGCCCTGTTGCAGGCGACCTCGCTGCCTTTCATCGTCGCCGCCACGGGGATCGGGATGGAGCTGGGCATACTGAGCCCCGCGATCGGAGCCGCCATGGTAGTGGCTGGGCTGCTCTCTGTGGTGCTGTTTCCCCTGGGTGCGCTCACGCTTCTGCGAGGAGGCCGCAAACCGACCGCAGTGGCCCAGCAAGACGGTCCTGACGATGCCACCAGTGACGAACCAGGACCAACCTGATATGGACCTGTCTTGCGGCGTTGACTTCACGTCCGGTGACGTAGCGGAGGTGGTGGAATGACCCAAACCTATAGATCAACGAGTGAGGGCCTAGGCAGCAAAGGTTTGGGGAGTTAATGGAGGGTCTGAGCTTGAAGCACTTTGTTGCGATGGTCGGCGCACTTCACCTGGTACACAAACGGAGGAGATAACCGAGTGAACCATACATCTCCCTGGGAGTCGCGAACGTCCTCATCACTCTTGATGGGGACTACATATTTACCAACAACATTGAACCCCTGTGGGTGAGCGACGCCTGCCTGCTGCACCGCAAGTGGCTCTAGAGCTGTGAGTTTCACGATGTCCTCTCTGCGGAGAGGGTCACACTGCTCTTAGAGAACCTCGATCATGAGAAGGTGGAAGCCTATAATGGCAACCAGCGAATCCTTATGGTCTTGGAGTGGGTGGAGGCGCCGACGGGTTAGA
>DATDKO010000174.1:0-7023 GCA_036519935.1 Rubrobacter sp.
GAGGACGCCGCCCACCTCGGCGAGAAGCTTTCCCTCCCCCCGTTCCTGGAGGAGCACAGGGAAGAGATAGAGGCGGGGTTAGATCCCATAACCATAGAAGACGAGACAGCACGACGTTGAATCCGTAGTGGATTCCGCTAGAGAATGCCAGCGAGCATAGCATCTAGAGACAGCGAGAAATACCCCGACCCACAGTGGCTGCGGTGGAGCAGGCGCCTGCAAGCCATAGTCCAGGACGGCCTGACCTATACCAGAGACGGCTACGACCTCGGGCGATACGAGCAGCTCAGGGAGCTGGCGGCCGAGATACTCGCAGCCCATTCCACAGGAACACTGGAGGAGGCCAGAGATCTGCTCGCGCTCGAAACCGGTCCTGCGACACCGAAGGTGGACGTAAGGGCCGCGGCGTTCCGGGAAGGGCGGATCCTGCTCGTCAAGGAACCAGGCGACGAGGGTTGGTCGTTGCCAGGAGGTTGGGCAGACGTGGGCGAATCCCCGTCAGAAGCCGCGGCCCGCGAGACCCTGGAGGAATCGGGCTACAGGGTGCGGCCCGTCAGACTGCTCGCGGCCTACGACCGCGACAGGCACGGCCACCCGCCTATCCCCTACTACGTCTATAAGCTGGTGTTCTTGTGCGAGATCCTGGACGAGGTGCCCTCATCGAACGTGGACACCGACGAAGTCCGCTTCTTCACTGAGAAGGAGCTTCCAGAGCTTTCGATCTCCCGCGTTACCAGGCCCCAGGTCTCACGCTTTTTCGAGCAACACCACGACCCTGACCTTCCCACCGACTTCGACTAAACAACATTCAGCATGTCGGCACGCCGCCTTTGGCGGCTCTCAGCAATTCAGCCGGGCAATGGTTGGCCGCCCGGAGCATCGGCAAGACCGCTCCTTCGCGAGTGTCTTTTGAGAGTCGTCCGAATAGCAAGAAGCTGGAATACTGACTTGATGAAATGCTGGCTCGCTTACATGAAGAACTGCCTTCCCGGTGTAACCTCGCTCTATGAGCCGCCTGGCGATCTCCCCCACCTCCGGGCTACGAGTTCGGCCCACGCGCCGGATGGGAGGAAGCCAACAACCCGCGAGCCCTCCTGCGGACCCGAGCCGTCCGCGGCAGCGCGTTCGACGGTGCCTGCCAGATCCCAGCCAGGCCGGAACCCCGGCTCGCTCGACTCGGCCCTGCGCACCTCGCCCCGGTTGAGCGAGACGGCCGCCACGCGAACCAGGGCCTTCGGAGAGTTGGAGACGGCTCCTCCACGTCCGCCAGCGCTAGGCGGTTCGGAGCGTCGGGGTCGACGACTACGGCTCTGATCCCGCTCATGGGTGCCCCCTTTCAGTTCGTTTGCGGCGCCTTGCTAAGCGATACCGGCTTCCCGCACCGCCGGTCCGACCGCTCTTCGTATGTTATAGAGCGGTGAGCCAGGCTGCTGTCATCGCCGAGAGGGGCGGCTTTACTTCGCGGGCTGCAGGGACTATACATTCCCCGTGTCCGAGAGAGAGCAAAAGCGGGTCCGGTGGCGAGAGGGCGGCCGGGAGGGCGGGGTGCGCGAGAGGCTGCGCAATCGGCCCCGCCTGCGCCCGAAGGTCTACGGCTACCTCACAGAGGAGAAAGAGACTCTCAGGCAGGGGTTCGCGGCGCTGTTTCTCTCCTCGGCGGGGGAGCTCCTCGCCGGCATCGTGCTCGCAGGCATCTCAGGCACGCTCGACGAGCTCGTCGGGCTCGCGGTCCTGATCCCGGCGGCCATCGGGATGCGCGGCGCCATCTTCGGAGCTATGGGAAGCAGGCTCTCGACCTCCATCCAGACCGGCCTGTTCAGGTTCGACCTCAGGCGCGGCGTGCTCGCCGAGAACGTGCAGGCTGCAGCCGTCCTCTCGCTCGTCTCCGGGGTGTTCCTCGCTTTCCTGGCGCGAGTCCTGTGCGGCATCCTCGGCGTCAGGACGGAGCTCTCGGTCATCGATTACGTCGTCATATCCACGGCGGGCGGGATCATCGCCGGCGTGCTGCTGCTCGGGATCACTGTCTTCGTCGCCCGCCTCACGGTCGCCCGCGGCTGGGATATGGATAACATCGCGGCCCCGATGCTCACCGCTGCGGGGGATATCCTCACCCTCCCCTCTCTCGTCCTGGCTACCTACCTTATAGGCATCCCCGTCTTCTCTTCGGTCCTCGGAGCCGTACTGGTTCTGGCTGCGGCGGCCGCGGCGTACCTGGGCCTGAGGGTAGGCGTCGAGAATCTGAGACGCATCCTGGCTGAATCGTTCCCCATCCTGGCCATGACGGGGACCGTGACCATCCTGGTCGGCGTGGCCTTGCAGGATCGGGAGGAGCAGTTCACGACGCTGCTCGCCTTGAGCATCCTTCTGCCAGCGTTTTTGCAGGAGGGCGGCGCCCTCGGCGGCATCCTCTCCAGCCGCCTCTCCTCCAAGGTCCATCTGGGCCTTATAGCACCGCGCGGGATACCGCAGTTCGCGGCTCTGAGAGACTTCACGCTCACCTACATCTTCGCCGCCGGAGTCTACGTGTTCATCGGGGGGGTTTCGCACCTCATAGCCGTGGCGCTCTTCGAAGAGGGGGCTAGCCCCGGCTTCCTGGCGATGATCGGGGTCAGCGCCCTTGCGGGCCTGATCGCCACCACGGCCGCGGTCCTCGCAGCCTACTACGGCTCGACCGTCAGCTACAGGCTCGGGTTGGACCCCGACACCTACGGCATCCCGATTATCACGGCGGCCGTGGATCTGCTCGGCTTTATGAGCCTTATAATAGCCCTTATCGTTTTCGGATTGGCGGGGTAAGACATGCGCGAGACGCGACCACGGAACGTGAAGGAGATGCTCGTCGAGGCGAAGAATACCTCGGAGCTTATGGTCGACCTCTCCTACGCGGCGATCTTCTACAACTCCGAGGACCTCTCGGAAGAGGTATCCCACCTGGAAGAGCGCCTCAACGACCTGGTCTTCGACATGCGCACCCTGGTCATCCTGGCCGCGAGGAGCCCCGCCGACGCGGAACAGATGGCGGGGATCCTCCAGGTCGTCCAGGACATAGAGAAGATCGGCAACGCCGCCGTCGATATAGCCAAGATCGTGGTCAAGCGGCTTGGGATCCCGCCCGAGCTCCTGCACGATATCCCAGAGGCCGAAGAGATACCCTCACGCGTCCGCGTGCACTCAGATAGCGCCCTGGACGGCCGCTCTTTGGGCGACGTCGACCTGCCGGTGGAGACGGGGATGAGCCCCATCGCCCTCCGCTCCGAAGACGTCTGGACCTTTGATCCCGAACCCGAAGACGTCCTGCGGGCCGGCGACGTACTGTTCCTGCAGGGCCCGCCAGAGGGCGTCACCGAGGTCAGGGAGCTCGCCGGCGCCCGTCCGCTTGGAGACACGCCGGCGCCCGAGCCGACGCCTGGGGAGCTCTCCGAGATCGACCGAGCTGTGGATATCCTGATCGAGATGAAGAACCTCTCCGAGGTGGCTGTCGGACTCGCCTACTCGGCCCTGCTCTACGGCGACGCGGGGCTCGCCCGCGAGGTGATCGCCATCGAGGATGAGATGGACGAGATGCGCTACCGGCTGGAGCGCTGGGTCCTGCTCGCCGCCCCCCGCGTGGAGGACTCCTCGCGCCTCAGGGGCCTCCTTCACCTCGCCACCGCCTCGGAGACCATCGCAGACTGCGCCATGGAGATGGTCTGGATCGTCGAGAAGGGCGAGGAGGTCCACCCCGTACTCTCCGCGGCCATCGGCGAGTCGGACGAAATCGTCCTCAAGCTCACCGTCTCCCCAGGGTCACCGGCCGACGGCAAGACGCTCGACTCCCTCAAGATCGAGACCGAGACCGGGATGTACGCCCTCGCCGTGAACCGGGGCGGACGCTGGACCTACAGGCCCCGTGACACCTACAGGCTGCAGGGCGGCGACTCGCTGCTCGTTACGGGTGCCCATGAGGGCCTCGAACCCCTCGCCGAGCTCTTCGGCCAGGAGCTGGAGGAATCCCCGTAATCCGGGAAGGCCCCCAGAAGTGCCACACCGTCCCGGGCATGGCGCCGGCAACGTTCATTTGCCTGCAGCTGCCCGCCCCGCGAACGACGAAGAGACCCTCGTGAAGCGTACGGCTTTGCTGGCTGTGTTCATTCTCCTGCTGCTGTGTACTATGGGCTTCGCGCGGAGCTCCCAGATGGACAAAACGGAGGTGCTGGAGCAGGCCAGCTTTATCCCGACGCTGGAGAAGTACTATTCCAAACCGACCGTCGAGACTACCGCGGACTACGAAGGGGGCAAGGACCTCTGGCGGGTTGTGCTTACGGAGCAGACTTCAGGCAAGGAGGTCGCCCATTTCAAGGTCGCCGACGATTCCGGGGAGGTGAGCGGGGTCGAGGTCTCGCCGAGAGCAGATGAGATCAAATACCCCACACTCTCGGAAGATAAGGCGATCAAGCTCGCCGCAGCGAGCCCCGAGGTCAGGGAGGAGATCGCAAGGCACGGACCTCACAGCGCCCAGGCCAAGTACGAGGAGGGCGCGTGGACAGTCCGCTTCTACGTCGACGAGAGGGGGGCCGTCGGAGGCAGGCCGACGGAGAAGGGCAAAGAGGTCGCCACCGTCGAGGTGGACGATAAGACCTGGGTCCTCGACTACGTTTACACGGGGGATCAAGTCGGGTGGAACCTGGCCCGCGGCGTGCGCGGCGCTTATGGCAAGCAGGCCAACTACTGGTGGGTCTGGTTACCGCTGGCGCTAGCCTTCGCCGCTGCCTTCTGGCGCACGGACAGGCTGTTCGCCATACGAAATCTGGATATCGTGGCGCTGCTCGGGTTCCTTGTTTCGCACGGCTTCTTCAGGGAAGGGGTAGTCCTCGAAGCCGTCGTCCTGTGGTACCCGCCGCTCGTCTACCTCCTCATCAGGACCCTTCTCATGGGTTTCGGGATAGGCGAGAAGGTAGAGAAGACGAGCAACCTCCCGATGTGGGTTCTGATGGTGCTCGCCGGTCTTGCCGGCGGCCTCGTCCTGGGCCTCAACGTCGACTCCCGCGTCATAGACGTGGGCTACGCCGGGGTCGTCGGCGCCGACAGTATCCTGGAAGGCACAGCACCCTACGGCACCATGCCCTCAGACGTGGGAACAGGAGACACCTACGGCCCTCTGAACTACCTGCTCTATGTGCCCTTCGTCCTCATGTTCGGCTTCTCAGGAGAGTGGGACTTCCTACCCGCAGCCCACGCCCTCACGCTCTTCTCCTTCGTCGCAGGGGCTATGGCGCTGTTCATCACGGGCTACAGGCTCTCGGGCAAGGAGGGGGCTGCCGCCCTCGTCTTCGCCTGGGCAGCCTTCCCCTACACCGTTTACGCGACCAACAACAACACCAACGACATCATCGTCGCTGCCGTCTCGGCGATAGGGCTGGCGGCGGCGGCCTCGCCGATAGCGCGGGGGGCGAGCATCGCGGCCGGCTTCGCCATCAAGCTCTATCCGCTCGTCCTGGGACCCTTGTGGATCATGTACGAAGGTCGCAAGCGCAAGCCCATCATAGATTTCGTGCTCGGCGGGGCCGGGGTCGTACTGGTCACGTTCTGGGTCATCCTGCTCGACGGGCATCCCATCGAGGCGGCGAGGCTCTTCTACGACAATACCCTAGCCTTCCAGGGCGACAGGGTCAGCCCTTGGTCCCTGTTCAGCCAGGTCCCACAGCTCGCATTTCTGCAACGACCGTTGATAGCATTCGCCATCTTCCTCTCCATACTCGTCGCTTTCGTGCCGCGCAAGAAGTCGCTGCGCCGGCTCGCAGCACTCTCTGCGGCGCTCGTCATCGCCTTCCAGCTCACCGTCAACTACTGGTTCTACGCCTACATCACCTGGTTCGAGCCGTTCGTGTTCGTCAGCCTCCTGCTGGCGACCAACCAGAAGACGGCGCTGGATGGGAGGCATCAGCAAGACGGGGAGAAAGACGAGCATGAGGAGAAAGAGCACGGAAAATAACGAAGAGCCAATCCTGAACGTCGCAGGCGAGTTGGTGGCGCTTGGCCCACTGAGGCGGGATCTCCTGCCGCTCTACCAGCGTTGGATCAACGACCTTGGCACGATGCGCACGCTGGGACTCTCTCCGCTCCCCATGACGAGCGAGAAGGAGCAGGACTGGTACGACCGGCAGTCGAAGACCGAAGACGACGTGCCGTTTACGATCTACGAGAAGGGGACCCTGCGGCCTATCGGCAACACCGGACTGCACGGCGTAAACCACCGAAACCGCTCGGCCACCTTCGGTATCCTTATCGGTGAGCCCGAGTGTCGGGGCAAGGGCTACGGTACCGAGTCGACAAGCCTGATGCTCGACTACGCTTTTACCGCCCTCGGACTCCACAACGTTATGCTTACGGTCTTAGAATTCAATCCAGCAGGCTCTAGGATCGCTCGGGACAGGCTTCGCTCAATCCCCAAAATGATACGCCCAAATCGACTACAAACCGCCTTCTCCCGAGGCGTAATCGAGCCCTTCTCTCAAACCAACAAACTACCGGTAAGCCAGCTCTGACGCTGGGAAGGTGAGACGGAGAATCTCGTTCTGGAAGAGATTCTCTCGAATGCACGCACCTACCTGGAACTCTACGAGCTCAAGCGGGCACGACAGAAGCTCAGAGAGGCTAGCGGCAAGCCCCACGCCACCGAGGAGCTTGCATGCTGCGCTACTTCGAGGAGCCCACAAGAAAAGTACGTCACGGCTTAGGAGCCCTTCTCGAGGACACGATGCCACGCATCGGAGAGGATGGCACGATATTCCTCGACGGTCCCCGCGTCCGGCTCCAGCTTCAGGCGCTCGGTGAGCTCCTCCAGCGCCCGGGTACGCTCCGCGAAGGAGCCGAAAGCCCTAGTACCTTACTCGCTTCGAGCTCCGTCTCCTCAGCACACAGGCCGCAGAACGCGGACCAAACGGCCAGGCCCTCCTCGGCCATGGTTCGCTCGAGGTTGTCCAGCGCTTCCGATATGCGCTCGTCTATCTGTCCGACCTTGCCCGCCCACTCCTCGAGGGCAGC
>DATDKO010000175.1:0-8949 GCA_036519935.1 Rubrobacter sp.
AAGGAGGGACCGTACAGGCGCAGGCTCGACCGAGCACTAGGCGACTACGGGTTCACCTTCCAGGTAGAAGAGATGATAACCATCTTCTCTGCGTTCTCGGGTTACGACGATCCACGCGACCAGTGTATGGCCTGGATGCACCCGTGCGTACCATCCCGTTGCCGCCGGTATTGGCATCGGAAACCGGGTTCGACGACTTCGACCGGGGCTTGCAAGAATAGCGAGGGACAGGTGTGAGAAAGGAACAACCGCTCTTGAGGGTAGGTGTTCTCGGCTGCGGACCGATCTCCCAGTTCGCCCACTTCGAGGCTTGCCGCAAGGCGCGCAACGTCGAGCTGTACGCTATCTGCGACGTCGCAGGGGATCTGGTCGAGAAGATGGCCGCCGTCCACTCCCCGCGGGTCACGTACACTGACTACGAAGCGATGCTCTCGGATCCGAATGTTGACGCCGTGATCATCGCAGTGGCGGACCAGTTCCACGTGTCCGCCGCCAGAGAGACCATCGAGGCCGGCAAGCACGTGCTCGTGGAGAAGCCCATGGGGGTGGGCATAGAGGAGTGCGAGGACCTGCGCGAGAGGGTTCTGGCTTCAGGGCTCGTGCTCCAGGTCGGAACCGAGAAACGCTTCGACCCCGGCATCGCCTTCGCGCACCGCTTTATCCGGGAGGAGATGGGGGAGATGCTCGCGCTCAAGGCCTGGTACTGCGACTCGCTCTACCGTTACGCTATGACCGGTAACCTGCAGCCTATTCCCCTGACCAGCGTAAAGGCCAAGCGACCAGAGGGCGACACCAAGGCGGACAGGCGACGTTACTACATGCTCGCACACGGCAGCCACCTCCTCGACACCGTCCGCTTCCTGGGCGGCGAGATAACGAGCATACGCGCCCGGCTCGTGGAGAAATTCGGCGCTCGCTGCTGGTTCGCTGAGGCGGAGTTTGCCGACGGCAGCGTCGGCCACCTCGACCTCACAGTGGCCGTGCGCATGGACTGGCACGAAGGATTTCAGGTCTACGGCGAGTACGGAAGCGTGATCGGCAAGACCTACAACCCCTGGTACCTCAGGGCGAGCGACGTTGAGTGTTTCTCTGCCAGTGACGGCCAGTACCATCGTCCCTTGGGCGAGGACGCCCACTTCTTCAGGCTGCAGGTGGAAGGCTTCGCCGAGCGCATACTTCGCGGCACCCCCACCCTCGGCGCCGACGTCGACGACGGGCTGGCGGCGGTGCGTGGGATGGTGGCTCTAGCGCGATCCGCGGAGTCGGGGGAAAGGGTTTTGCTCTCAGAAGCTGAGGGCGGCGTCTGATGCAGTTAGGGATCTTCGCCAAGACATTCACTCGTCCCTCACTCGGAGAGACGCTCGACGCCGTGAGTGCGCACGGGCTCGGCTGCGTGCAGTTCAACATGTCCTGTGCCGGTTTGCCCCCTTTGCCAGAGACGATACCCTCGGAGCTGGCCGATCGCGTTATGGAGGAGACGAACAAACGCGGTCTCGAGATGTCCGCTGTGTCCGGGACCTTCAACATGATTCACCCGGACACCGAAAAGCGGCGCGAGGGGTTGCGCAGACTGGGGGTACTCGCGGGCGCTTGCGGACGGTTGGGGACGTCGGTGATCACGCTGTGCACGGGCACGCGCGATCCCGAGGACATGTGGCAGCATCACCCGGATAACGGCACCCCCGGAGCCTGGCGGGACCTGCTCGCGTCCGTAGAGCGGGCGCTGGAGGTCGCCGAGAAGCACGGGGTTACGCTGGCCTTAGAGCCGGAGGTTAACAACGTGGTCGCCTCGGCCGAGAAGGGTCGCCGCTTGATGGACGAGATGCGGTCCCCGCGCCTGAAGGTGGTCATGGACGCCGCCAACCTTTTTCGACAAGGCGAGCTGCCGCGTTCGGGCGAAGTCCTGCAAGAGGCTTTCGAGTTGCTCGGTGAGGACATCGTCATCGCCCACGCCAAAGACGTGAAAAATACCGGTGAGGTGTTCGCGGCGGGGCGCGGAGAACTGGACTACAACCGGTACCTAGAGAACCTGCGGGAGGTCGGATACGAAGGCCCTCTTATACTGCACGGCCTCGAGGAGTCGGAGGTGGAAGGAAGCGTCGCTTTCCTACTCGGTAAGCTCGGAGGGAACACAGCCTATTCCGAACATCAGGGAAGTTGAGTCGGGAGCTCAAGCCCTCTGGGCCCTCCTGAAGCAAGCGACGAAGAACGAGCCCGCGTCGTGCTCTTCGACATCGACTCCAGAACCGTAGCAGGCCTTCGTGGGGAGACCTGCGTCTCATTTTTATCGGAGTTACCGAGGTTACCGGTTACTTGACTCAGTTCATCTGCTGTGTCGGACGGATCAGGATCTCGTTCACGCTTACCCGCTGCGGCTGGCTGACGGCGTAGGCTATGGCGTTCGCGACGTCCTCGGACTGGAGCGGCTCTATATTCCGCTGCTTCAACCCCTCGCGGACTTCCTCGTCGGTGATGTGCTCAGTCAGCTCCGTTGCTACGGCGCCAGGCTCGACTATCGTTATGCGGATGCCGTCCTCCAGCAACTCCTGACGCATGGCTTCGGAGATAGCGTTGACGGCGAACTTCGTCCCAGAGTAAACGCCACCTGTCGGACGGGTCTTACGCCCGGCGACGCTCGATACGTTGACTATGTGCCCGCTCCCCTGGCCCTTCATCGCCTCGACGGCGGCATCGGTGGCGTAGAGTAACCCTAGAACGTTTACGTCGAACATCTGCCTCCACTCGTCAGAGAGGCCTTTCTCTACCTTGGAGAGGAGCATCACACCCGCGTTATTGACCAGGATGTCGATCCGCCCGAACTCCTCGATCGCCCGATTGACTAGAGCGTGCGCCTGCTGCTCGTCGGTTAGGTCGCACTCCACAGCGATAGCCTTCCCGCCATCCCGGGTAACCTCCTCGACGAGTCCGTGGAGGCGCTCCTTGCGTCGTGCCCCGGCTACCACCGCGGCTCCTTCGGCGGCGAGCGAGCGCACCGTGGCCTCACCTATGCCGCTCGAGGCCCCCGTAACCACCGCCACCTTGCCGGACAGCGTCAGGACTCCTCCTTCAGAGCTTCGAGCTGTTCGAGGCGGATGATGTGGCCGCTGAGGCGTCGCGCGGCGGGGGTGCAGAGGTAGCTTATGAGCTCTGCCGGCTCCTCGGGAGGGCGGAGCATCCCGAAATCTCTGTAGCCCTGGAACATACGGTGGAGTTGTTTGCCGATGAGCTCTTGGCTGAAGCCTCTCGACTCCTCCTGCATCCTGGTGTCCACGACGCCTGGATAGACGCCCGTTACGGCGATGCCGTAAGGGCCGCCTTCGAGGGCCAGAACGCGGGTGAGCTGGTCGAGGGCCGCCTTCGAGGCACCGTAGGCGGCCATCCCTGCGACCGGGTGCCTGGCAGCGGCGCTGGAGACGTTCACTATGCGTCCCCAGTTCGCTGAGACCATGCCAGGCAGCGCCTCTCTGGCGCAGAGGAAGGCTCCGGTCACGTTGACGTCGAAGGCGCGCCGCCACCCTTCCGGCGGCGTGGCCGCAACGGGGAGCGGTACGCCGGGTGTGCCCGCATTGTTTATGAGGATTGTCACGTTGCCCAGTTCGCCGCGCACCCTCTCGAAACAGGCTGAGACCGAGTCCTCGTCGGCCACGTCCAGGCTCACGGGTAGGGCTGTGGAGCCGCGCAAGGAGATCTCGTGCGCCACGGAGGCGATCTCCTCCTCCGTGCGGGCGGCGAGGGCGACGGCGGCGCCCTCGCGTGCGAGGAGACGGGCCGTCGCCGCCCCGATGCCGCGTCCCGCGCCGGTTACGAGCGCGACGTGACCAGCGTGTATCCCGCCTTCGGTCATTCCCTGTTGTCGGCAGAGACGTACGTTCTCGCCGCCATGGATCCCATCTTCCACCCCCGATCTTCTCTCCTACTAGCTTACCCTACACACCGACCGGTGGCAGGGACCGTTGCAGCGCGGTGTCGAGCGAGGCTGGTGCCAAGTGAGTTAGAATTCGGTCAAAGAGCAAAGGAGTGCACGCTTGTCCGACATACCCTTATTCCCGCTCAACGTGGTCTTGATGCCGGGAGCGCCTTTGCCGCTGCACATCTTCGAGGAGCGCTACAAGCAGATGGTGAACGAGTGCCTTGAGCAGGAGGACGAGTTCGGGATGGTCTTCGCCGATGAGTCGGGGACCCGGCAGGTAGGTTGCACGGCGAAGATCGTGGAGCTCGTCGAGCGCTACGAAGACGGGCGGATGTTGATCCTGGTCGAAGGTTCGCGCCGCTTCAAGCTAAACAACGTACTTACGGGCAAGCCTTACTACGTGGGTGAGATCGAGTACTTCCAGGACGAGCCCGAGGAGGACGTCGGCACGCTGGCCGAGGAGTGTATAGCCCTGCTCGAGCGGGTCGTCGAAGCTGCGACCGAAGGTTCTGTCGGAATCGAGATAGAGCCACCTTACAGGAACCTATCGTTCGCCATCGCGGGCCGGGTGGAGTTCGAGCCTGAGATCCGCCAGCAGATCCTGGAGCTCACCTCGGAGCAACAACGCCTGCAGAAGGTCAAGGAGCTTCTGGGCGCGGCCGCCGAGAGGCTCGAGCACGAGCGGCAGACACGCGAGAAGGCCGAGACCAACGGGCACCTGCGTGGCGACTGGCAACCAGGGGGGTAGCTTTCGGGCTTCAGGTGTTCCGGGCGCCGCCTTCGTTCGTATACGAGACCTCTGCGAACGGGCGCGCGAAAAAGCGTGGACCGCCACCAGAGTTGTAGCTTACCTGAAACCTGAAATCATCAAAGCTTTTTGTCTGCCTGAGGGGGAAGGTTCCTCTCGGCCTCCTGGGGAAGGAGGGATCTTATCCTCCGCAGGTTCGCCTGGTCCACCTTATAGATCAGGGGATCCGTCGCCAGGGACTCTTCCCCGGCTGCTGCCTTTATACGCTGCGTCAGGTTCTCCTCGACGAGCCAGGCCATCGAGGGCAGGACGCCGGCGACGATACGCATCCTGACACGGCCGTCGACCTCGCTTCGCTCGACGAGGCGTGGTGGGCTCAGGTACAGTTCCGAAGCCTCGCCTAGTGCGTGCTCCACCCTTGCGGCCGACTCCGAGTCCGAGACCTGCACCTCCACATTGAATCGCTGCTGGCCCGAGACGTAGTTGATAACGCCCTGCATCGCGCCGTTGGGGATATAGCTCACCTCACCCGAGAGGGACCGGATCTTGGTCATCCTGAGCCCCAGCTCCTCGACGATCCCCGAGACATCCTGCGGCTTTATGTGGACGAAGTCCCCGACACTGTACTGCCCCTCGAAGACGATCGAGAAACCGGCGATCACGTCGCGCACGAAGCTCTGCGCCCCGAAACCGATAACGGCGGCGATGATGGTGGTCCCCGCTGCGGCGGGCAAAGGGTCACGAAAGAAGATGCTCAGGATCACGAGTACCACGATGATAAAGACGACGTAACGGAGCGCGTTGCGCATCAAGGTGATCGCGGTGTCCTGGCGCTTGACGCGGGCCACGGCCTCCTCGTCCAGGAGCGACTCCCTGTTCCTCTTCCGCCACTGCAGGATCCGTGGCACGCCACGGGTCAGGATACGGAAGACAAGGACCCCGAGGAAGACGACTAGCAAAGAGGCGAGTAGGTTACCTACGAAGTCAGGACCAACGATATACTTGTAGACGTCCTGCAGAAACTCCCTTAGCCCCGTGTAGATGGACAGGGGTTCTTCAGCTACGCCTTTGGCGACCTTCGTGGCATCATCGGCGAGGTTGGCCGTCGTTTCCTGAAGCAGGGCGAAGGGCATATCTAGCCGTGGCGTTGGAGGGCCAGTTGTATGAGGCGGTCGAGCAGTTCTTCGTAAGGGAGGCCGCTTGCAGCCCAGAGTTCCGCGTAGACGCTCGTCGGGGTGAAGCCGGGGATGGTGTTGATCTCGTTGAGTAGCAACCGGTCCGTGCCGCGTTCTAGGAAGAAGTCGACGCGGGCCATGCCTGCTGCGTCTATGGCCTCGTAGGCAGTGCTGGCGATGCGCCGTATCTCCTGCGTGATCTCGTCCCGGATGGGAGCAGGGGCGACGAGCTCCATCCCACCCTCGACGTACTTAGCCTCATAATCGTAGAAACCCTCTTTCTTGATGAGGATCTCACCAGGGATGGAGACATCAGGGTCCTCGTTGCCGAGCACGGAGACCTCGATCTCGCGGGCGTCCACACCCTCCTCGACGATGATGCGCCGGTCGAAGCGCGAAGCCGCCTCGAGGGCATCACTCAACTCTTCCGTGTTTTCGGCTTTGCCGATGCCGACGCTCGAGCCTAGGTTCGCAGGTTTCACGAAGCAGGGGTATCCCAGGGAGTTTTCGATCTCCTCTATCCGGGTCTCCCTGTCTTTCTCCCACTGCCTTCTGGTCAGGGCGACCCACCTCACCTGAGGGAGGTCGTGGTGGGCGAAGATCTTCTTCATGGTCGGCTTGTCCATGCCGGCAGCGCTTCCCAGCACCCCGCTGCCGACGTAGGGGAGGCCGGCGAGCTCGAGCATGCCCTGTATGGTGCCGTCCTCACCGTATGGACCGTGCAGGACAGGGAAGACCACGTCCACGGAAGCGAGGCCTGCTGGAAGTTTCTCCGTTGTGGAGGCCGGTGGGCCCGAGACGTCGAGGTCGGAACCGTCGGGCAGGTAGCCGCTCTTTGACTCCAGATGTCGCATAGGCTCTCCGGAGGAAATCCAGCGCCCCTCCCTGGTTATGCCGACGGGCACGACTTCGTAACGGCTGCTCTTCCCCAGCGCCTGCGTTATGGCGCGCGCGGAGGCCAGGGATACCTCGTGCTCCCCGCTGCGGCCCCCGAAGACGACCATCACCCTGACCAAAGCGCCGCTCCTCTCTTCTCCAGCCTGCCTATCCTAGCAAAGGGCTTGCCTGATGTACTCTTCAGGCCTCCCGCGGCGTGAAACCGAGCTCACCAGACCGCTCCCTCAGCGCATTGGCCACGAACTCTATGTGTTCATTGAGGTCTACGCCGAGTTCCTCGGCGCCTCTTACGATGTCGTCCCTGTTCACGGCTGCAGCGAAGGACTTCTGTTTCATCTTCTTGCGGACGCTCTTTGCCTTTATGTTTTCGAGACCTTCGGGACGCATGAGGGCGCAGGCCACGATAAAGCCGGAGAGTTCATCTACGGCGTAGAGCGTTTTGGACATGAGGGTGTCACGGGGCACGTCCAGGTAGTCGGCGTGCCCCTTTATGGCGTGGATGACGTCTTCGGGATAGCCCCTGCTTTCCAACTCCCTGACACCGACCATAGGATGCTCGTCCGGCGTGGGGTGTTTCTCGTAGTCCATGTCGTGCAGGAGGCCGGTTATGCCCCACTTCTCCTCGTCCTCGCCGAAACGGCGGGCATAGGACCGCATGGCGGCCTCGACGGCGAGCATGTGCTTGCGCAGGGAGTCACTCTGTGTCCACGTGCACATAAGTTCCCATGACTGTTCGCGGTTCAATCGTCTCCCTTCGGTCGACAGGTTTCAGGTTGTTGCGGGCAGGACGTTCGGATGGGCCCAAGACTCTGTTCTCGCTTTGCTACCTGCGGACAGCCTTCAGGCGGCGCGGAACATTCCCTGATGCCTGTAGCCCGAAACCTACTCATCACCTTTGTACGAGACTTTTATGATGCCGCTTGGCGCGTTCGTCTGCTGGACGGATCTGGTGGCTTCGCCCGCGACAAGGACGACCTCGAGGTCGCCGGTGCCCCCGTCCCGTTTCTCGATGCGGCACGAGAGCTGCCGCCCTTTCAAGTCGAACGCGAAGCGCTTGGGGACTTGCCCGCTCAGCACGCTACGCTCCTCCCCCACCGAGCAGAGGCCGGAGAACGTGGTCTCGGGATCCCCTTCCAGCCTGATCACGACATCAGGCTTACCGCCGGGGTCGTCGCCGAGGGTGATCTCCGGCGGCGATTCCCCTGTTGTCTCCAGTCCGGTGGTGGGAGCGGACGTCGTCTCCTCCGTAACCTCCGTCTTCTCCTTAGGAGGGTTGCCTTCTTTATCGGGATTCCTGGTCTCATCGGAGCAGGCTCCGACGAAGAGCAGCATAGCGAGTAGCAGCATCGCCGCCAGCACGATCGCACGGACTCTTTCGGTCTCAAAGGAACCCACGAGCATCCATTTTATCTGACGGGACTGTCGCCTTCTCTCGTTCCGGATAACTCCAGGGCTCGGGATCTCGCCCTCGACAGAACGGTGTCGAGCATCCTGGGGGTGAGCACTCCGGTAAAGGTATTCTGCTGCGATGGATGGTAGCAACCGATCAGTACGAGCGAGCCGGCTTCACACTCCGCGCCGTGGCCGAACTTCGGCTTCGGGCTCTTACCCAACAGCCGCAGGGCGGCGTCCCAGGCGAAGGCGCCGAGGCAGACGACGACCTTCGCGTCGAGCACCTCAAGTTCGCGGGCGGCGTAAGGGAGGCAGGCGTCGCGCTCGTCTGGGGTCGGTCTGTTCTGGGGCGGGGCGCACCGGACGGCGGCCGAGATCCAGAGCCCCGAGAGACGCAACCCGTCGTCCTTGCTCCGTGAGACCGGCTTGTTGGCAAAACCCGTGCGGTGGAGCGATGTGAACAGGAAATCGCCGGAACGGTCGCCGGTGAAGAAGCGTCCTGTCCTGTTCGCCCCGTGGGCGGCGGGGGCGAGCCCGAAGACGACGACGCTGGCCTCAGGATCGCCGAATCCGGGGACGGGACGCCCCCAATAGGTCTCGTCCTTGAAGGAAGCCCGCTTCTTCCTGGCTACCTCCTCGCACCACGTCACGAGACGCGGGCAGCGACGACAGGAGACGATCTCCCGCTCTAGTATCGCGAGTTCCTCGCTCCTTAGCACGCTACGCCCTTCGAGCTCCGCTTGTCAGCATTTCAGCACGCCGCCTCCCTCCGGTCGGCGGCTCTCAGCACATCAACAAGTTGTTTCGGAGCCTCGCTATTAGCGTCG
>DATDKO010000176.1:0-9300 GCA_036519935.1 Rubrobacter sp.
TACAAATAATTCCGGTTGTGCTCGTTTGTAGGTGCGGAATGTGAGTGCTAGCGCTCACCAAGGATACTTTGGTAGCACACGAGCCGTTCAACATCGAGCCCTGGGCCTACGCGCTCGATGGCCTCGCAAAACACTGGTTCACCTACGCGCCAGCTCTGCCTCAGGACGCTGCCCTGGAAGCCTTCGACAAGGTCCTCAGGCGGCGCACAAGGAAGATCTTCCTCAAGAACCAGCCGCAGCGCTGGTTCCCTCCGCTCAGACGTGGCCGCCTGATCATCAAGGATCCGATCGGGGCGCTCTCCAGCGACTGGCTCGCGAGAAACTTCGCTCTCGAGTCGTCGTTCTGGTGCGTCATCCGGCCGCGTTCGCGGCCAGCCTCAAGCGGTTGAATTGGAGGCATCCCTTCGAGCACTTCCTGCAGCAGGGGATGCTCATGGAGAGGTATCTGGACCCCTACAGGGCCGAGATCGCGAGCAGGCCGGAGAACATCGCCGAGCAAGCGGCGATCATCTGGAAGTGCATATACGGCGTCCTCTTCTCCTACCTGGACAGCAACCCGAACTGGCTGGTCAGGAAACACGAGGTCCTGTCGAGTAATCCCGTGGTCGAGCTCAGGAATTTGTGCAAGGCCCTCGGACTGGAGTGGACCAAGACGGTAGAAAACGATGTTGTGGAGTACACCCGTAGCAGTAACCTCGTGACCGCTCCCGAGGGCACCGTTCACCAGATACGACGGGACAGCGCTGCGATCGTCTCGCGATGGAAAGAGATCTTAACGAAGGAAGAGATAGCTGGAGTCTACAGAATAACGCGTCCGGTATGGGACAGACTCTACACCGATGAGGATTGGGGTGACTTCTCCCGATGAATTGCACACAGGTGTCACACTCGTGACACCTGTTGTGGTCGAAGTATGAGTTGGTGCAAACCTTTCGGGTTGCTGCTGTCTCGCGCCGATAAGACAGGTTACCAGTAGGCTCTTCGAGCCAACTTCAGAGCAACCCTCAGGCCTTTGGCGAAGAACCATTTCAAGCGGCGGAGCCACCGGGGTTCGTCGGGCAGATAGCGACTTCGGATCAAGCCATCCTCCTCGTCGCTCTTGGTGCGCAGACGCCGGTTCTTCTGCTCAGGATAGTAGCGCATTCGGGACCAGGCCAGGGGGACGTGATGAAGGGCTGTGTGTTCGGCGAAGCGGGACCACAGGTCGGCGTCCATACTCAGTTCCATCCGGACATCCAGGCCGCCCACCTTCTCATAGATACCGCGACGCCAGAACGTGGATGGCTGCGGGAGATAGTTGTGGTCGTACATCCAGATAAAACGGTAGTAGGGGATCTCCCTCTTGAAGCGGATAGGACGGCCATCAGCGTCTATCCAGAAGCTGTCACCGTAGACCACGTCCCAATCGGGATGCTGAACGAAGATCCCGGCCACCTCTTGCAAGGTGCGGGCTTCGAACAGGTCGTCGGAGCACAGCCAGCATAGGATGTCGCCACTCGCCCGGTTGAACCCCTTTATCAGCGCGTCGGTCTGCCCTTCATCCGGTTCGCTCACCCAGTAAGTCAGTTGGTCCGAGTACTTCTCGATGATCTCTACGGTGCCGTCGGTCGAGCCGCCGTCCATAATGATGTACTCCAGGTTGGGGTAACCTTGCTCGAGTACGCTCTTGATCGTCGACTCGATGTAGCGACCCTGGTTGAACGAAGGTGTCACCACAGATATCTTCGGCCAATCTCCGTTATCGCCTTTCATGCTACGACCTAGCTCCCATCTACGATCTCACAGTACCCCGGAATATCTCGGTAGGTCCGGTCTAGTCGCCCGCCGTCGAAATTTCCGATGATCCCACCCTAGCATACCTGTAATGGACATTTGTGCCGATCACGAGCAGCCCGGACTGCAGCAAGCGGTTCCGGACTCTGTAGACGCCAACCCGGTGAATCTCAGCGAACCGCGCAATGCGCGTTTGACCCGAGCGGCGTAAGGGAGCTGTGCAAGATTATTGACAGAGCCCAGGAGGGGTGGCATCCTAGCTCGGCGGTATTCCTTGGATAGTATCAAGATCTATGACAAAGCATTCTTGCGAGGGGTAGCGGGTGAGGTAACCAGATGACGATGCCCAACTTCTTCATAGTAGGCGCGCAGAAGGCGGGGACGACCTCACTCTACCATTACCTCAACCAGCACCCGCAGGTCTACATGAGCCCCATCAAAGAGCCGTTCTTCTTCGACCATGAGATGGATTCCAAAGGCGAGGTCGTAAGACGCGAGTTTGGGGGTCACAGACAACCTCCGAGGTTCACCAATATCGAAGAGTACAGCACGCTATTCGAAGGAGCGAGGGGTGAGAAGGCGATCGGCGAGGCTACCCCCTTGTACATCTACGCGCCGGGGACTGCCGAGCGCATAGAGAGATACGTACCCGGGGCAAAGTCGATCGCCCTTCTGCGCAACCCCGCCGACAGGGCGTATTCGGCTTTCCTATACGCCGTCCGTATGGGGGTAGAGCCGCTCACCAACTTCGGGCAAGCGCTTCGCGAAGAGCCGTTCCGCATACGTAACGGCTGGCACTACGTATTTCACTACCGCAGCAGGGGGCTCTACTACCAGCAGTTGAAACGTTATTACATGGTTTTCGGACGAGAGAGGCTCGGGGTATGGCTCTACGAAGATATGAGAGAAGATCCCGCTAGCGTGGCCCAGCGTGTCTTCCGCTTCCTCGAGGTTGACGACACCTTCGCTCCGGACACTTCCTCGAGGTACAACCCGGCCGGCGTGCCCGCGAGCGGATCCGCCCGCGCCGCGATGAGGGCAACGAACAGGGCGGTCTGGGCCCTCCGGAAAGTTCTTGCGCCCACGTCCAGCATCTTGCCGCTCGCCTTCAAGATGCGTCGAGCAGTGCAGAGCCGGGTCCTCACCGAGCCGCCGCCGATCGATCCGGATCTCCGCGAGGGGCTGGTCGAAGGCTACAAGGAAGACATTCTGAGGCTGCAGGAGCTCATCGGGCGGGACCTCTCGATGTGGTTACGATAAGGCTGCGAGCAAGGGGGTTTGCACGCGTGACGATGCCCAACTTCTTCATAGTAGGCGCGCAGAAGGCGGGGACGACCTCGCTCTACCATTACCTCAACCAGCACCCGCAGGTCTACATGAGCCCCCGCAAGGAACCACATTTCTTCGAAGGCATGCACTCGGAATTCCGCAGGCCGGGCCGCAGGAGTGTCCCCGTAAGCGACCTCGCAGAGTACCAGGCCCTTTTCGAGGGCGCCTCAGACGAGAGAGCGATCGGCGAGGCTTCCGCCTCGTACCTGTATAGCCCCAGAGCCCCTGGCCTCATCAAGAGCTCTGTACCCGACGCTAAACTCATCGCGATCCTTCGCAACCCTGCCGATAGGGCGTACTCCAATTTCTTGTACTGCGTACAGGTCGGTCGCGAACCGCTCGATAGCTTCGCTGAGGCTTTGCAGGCGGAAGAGGCGCGTACGCGGGATAAATGGGGACCCCTCTGGTATTACAAACAGAAGGGTTTCTACTACGCCCAGGTAAAACGATACTTCGACACGTTCGGTCGGGACCAGGTTGGAGTCTGGCTATACGAAGACCTGAGAAACGACACCTTCGGAATTCTACGCGAGGTCTTCCGGTTCCTAGGTATCGACGAAAGTTTCGTCCCGGACGCGTCCATGGAGTACAACCCCTCCGGCACACCGAGAATCGGGAGATTGTACACAGGGGTGAGAGCGTTGACCGCGCGGAACCCCGTCCTCGTCGAACGGGTCCTCCCAGCCAGATTGCGCGGGTACGTCAAGAGCCGTATTTTCGCCAAGCCTCCGCCGTTCCCGCCGGAGGTGCGCCGGCAGTTGACCTACTCCTACAAGGAAGACATTCTGAGGCTGCAGGAGCTCATCGGGCGGGACCTCTCGGCATGGTTGGAGGGCACGGGGGTAAACGGCGGCGGGCGCTAGACAGCTGAAGTCTTTGGAGTAGGCGAAGATCTCGTCGCTATCCGCGGCTCCGCCGTGGGCCTTCTTCGGAGTTCACGCTCAACGGCGCTCTCTACAAGTCCTCTAGCGCCGTGCCCACACTCAACGCCCCAGACACCGGTGCCCTCTGTGAGGGATTGTCGGACAGATGCCACCAGCCTCGCAAGGAGGGGTCTCTGCTGAACGCAGAAACCCCTCCTTGCAGCGTTGTTTTTCACCAAACTCCACGCGATGTCTTGTTCACAGAGTGTAAGCTCTAAGCAGGCTGTGGGACCCTTCCTGCGGTCCTGAGCTCCGATTCGATCCAACGGTAGGTAGGCGTCAGACCTTCCCTCAGTGGGATCCCGGGCTCCCAACCGAGCACCTCGCGGAGTCTGCTGTTGTCGCTGTTCCGACCCCGCACCCCTTGCGGCTTGGAGAGATCGTGGCGCTTGGTGATGCGCTTGCCTGCGGTCTCGGCCACCATGTCAACCAGCTCGTTAATGGTCACCAGCTCATCGGTACCCAGATTGAGCGGGTGCGGGTAGTGGGAGCGCATGATCCGGTAGATGCCCTCCACGCAGTCGTCTACGTGCATAAAGGAGCGAGTCTGCTCACCGTCGCCCCAGACCTCGATCTCCTCCCCATCGGTGGCCAGGGCCACCTTGCGGCTGATGGCCGCCGGAGCCTTCTCCTTGCCACCTTCGTAGGTGCCAAGAGGCCCGTAGACGTTGTGGAAACGGACCACCCTTGTCTCGAAGCCGTAGTCCTCGTTGTAGTATTTGCAGAGCTCTTCCATAAAGAGCTTCTCGGTGCCGTATCCCTCCTCGGGTTCTGCAGGGTAGGCATCGTCTTCCTTCAGGTTGGTAACGTCTGGGCTCTTCTGGAGATACATCGGGTAAACACAGGCCGAGGAGGAGAAAAGGAATCGCTCGGCCGCATTGATCCGAGCCGCCTCCAGCATGTGAATGTTGATCATGGCGCTGTTGCGGGCGATATCGGCGTGGAAAGCGGTGATATAGCCGATGCCACCCATATCCGCCGCCAGGTGGTACACCTCGTCGATTCCCCGGGTGGCGATCAGGCAGTTGTCGAAGCGGCGGAGATCCAGGAGCTCGAACTCGTGGCTCGGACTCGGCTCGTACTCGGGGTGCTTGATGTCAACGCCTCGCACCCAGTAGCCCTGATCCACCAGGTGCTTCACCAGGTGGTGCCCAATAAATCCACCGGCACCAGTCACTAAAGCTCGTGTTGCCATGTGTTGCCTCCCAACATCACGAAACGATCACATCTAATACTCAATATACTAGAAGATGCCGAAACGTTCACATCTCTCCGGCGGCCAAGCTCGTTGGCGGGCACGAATCCTTCGAGTGAGAACGCAGGGCGTGGGCGAGTCGACGACACACCGGTCAAAGCGGTCTCTAGCCTACCCGCCTTGCTTTCTACCGAACCGTAGACCTAGAAGCTCCAATAAGAAAAGCACGACGAATCTCGGGTTGTGTTTGGCATAGCGCTTCCATAAACGCTTGGGATCCATCAGCAACCTGAATAGCCATTCTAAGCCCGCCACCTGCATCCAGCCCGGGGCCTGGCGCACTCGACCCGTATGGAAGTCGAACGCTGCGCCCACACCCAGCATCACCGCTGGAATGCGATCCTTATGTGTCTCCATCCATCTCTCCTGCTTGGGACATCCGATACCTACGAACAGGATACGTGCACCCGAGGACAGAATCTCCTTCGTTACTGTTTCGTCTTCTTCAGGCGTCAGCGGACGAAACGGCGGTGCGATCTGGCACACCACCCGCACCCCGGGGTAGCGTCTTTCCATGATGCGAACGAACGTCTCCAGCAGGTCAGGCGTGCCACCGTACAGCCCGATCGGTATGCCTTCCCGCGCAGCCCGCTCCACCACGTGCGTCGTCAGGTCCGTCCCCCGAACCTGGGTTGCGTCTCTAACCCCCAAGCTCCTCAACGCCCAAACCAGAGGTCTTCCATCAGGCGTAATCAGGTCCGCCCCGTTTACCACCCGCTGAAACGCCAAGGAGTCAAAGGCCTCCATGGTCATGTGCACGGTCGCCACGCACACGTACGCTGACCGCCCATCGTGCGCCCATCGTGCTACGCGCTGGGAAGCGTCCTCGTAGGAGGTGGCGTCTACCCGCATACCGAGCACGTACTGCGAAGCCAGGGTCAAGCCGGCACCTTCTTGCGCTCCAGGGCAGCTTCGTAGATCTCCATCAGCGTCCGGTAGTTGCGCTCCGCGGTGTACTTTGCCTCGAACTCGGCCCGGACCTCCTCACGCATACGTCGTAGTTCCGCCGAGTGCGACAGGGCCCACTCGACTTGTGTGACGAGATCTTCTGGGTCGCCGGGGCGGAATTTGAGTCCCGTGCGGCCGTGCTCTACGAGTTCGGCGACCGCTCCGATGTTAGCTGCGATAACCGGAGTGCCCGACGCGAAAGCTTCTGCCGCTACCCGGCCGAACGTCTCGTACCACTGTGAGGGGAAGACGAGCATGTCGGCTTTCCCCATCAGCGCGTGGACATCTGCCACCGTCCTGTGTCCCAGCCACTCCACGTTGGACTGCCTGGCGGCAGCTTCTACTACCCGATCCCTCAATGGTCCGTCTCCCACGATCTTGAGCGGGATCCTCGTTCCGAGCCGGTCCCAGGCGGCTAGCATCGTCCCCGTTCCTTTCTCGGTCGCGAGCCGGCCCACGAACAAGGCGTACCCGCCTCCTCCTTGGCCCCGACCAGGATCGGGGGCAACGAAGTTGGGTTTCACCACGATCTTCCCCGCCGGGAGGCCACCCTCGATGAATTTATTCCGGGCAAACTCGGTAAGCGCAACGTAGACATCAACCATCTCTGTCCAGGTACGCAAAGCGCGGTGGATGGTTAGCATCGTCGCTATCACCCCGCTCGCCGCCCGGCTCCCTCGGTAGCACCCGTGAACAACCCCGGGCCAGGGTACCGCCTTGCCCATACAATCCTCGCACACCCGCCCATCACGGAAGAAGAGGGCTACGGGGCAGAGCAGACGGTAGTTGTGCAGGGTCTGGATCACTGGCACCCCTTCGGCCCTGGCGGCATAGTAGCCGGCCGGGGAGACTAGGGGTAGAGTGTTGTGAAAGTGAACAACGTCGGGCCGCTCCCGGCGAATCAAGGCCCCGAGTTCACGATACGCTGAAGTGTTCCAGACCGTGTCTTTCGCCAGGGTCAAACGGTTCACTTGCTTGACTTGGTCGTTGTGCACCTCGTAACGCAACACGCGGTGATTTCGGCTCTCCAAGAGAGCGGTTTCGTCCACGAAAACCTGGTCCTCGCCGCCGGGTCGCTGGTACCTGTTGTGGACCGCCAAGATCTTCATCTGGCACAAGTTACCATACCCGCATTTTCAGGACATGGTGGGAAACCCCGAGCTACCTCTGTTGTCCAGTGCCACCAAAGGTAAACCTGGATCCCGCGAGGCGTCGCTTCGTCTGGCTACATTTGCTGGAGTCTCCGTCCGCGTAACTCCAGAACGGGTTCTCTTACGGATGGGTTCGCACCTTACATAGGCGACGGGGCGATCCAAGGATCTTTTGCTAACGCTCCTGCTTGCGTCGTTAAGCCGGTCGCACAAATCGGCTGTGCTCCTACACAGCGCCCTCGACTACAACAACGCATCCTCGTTCAGGGCGCTTTCGATCTGCTGCGCGAACCAACGCCAGACCTTCTTCTCTCCGACGCCGGGGACTAGGCTCTGGGCTTCGCTATAGAGCAGGGTGACGTGTGTCAGGTAAGCAAGATACAAAATGGGCAGGTGTTTCCGTCCTTCGGGCCAGAGGGCGTCCAACAAGGTCAGAAGGAATCGGCGATCCCGAAGACCCCTACGCCGCCCCTGAAGGGCGGCCTGAAGGGCTTGAAAGTTGAACGCGTCGTACAGGGGGCTCATTCCTTCGGAGGCGCGCTCCCAATCGAGGACGAACAGAGATCGCGGTCCCAATCGAGTATTCCAGGGTGTGAAGTCGCCGTGAGCTAGAGACAAAGGCATACTCACCGGCCCCAACTCGTCGTGCAGCCGTTCAAGGGCTGGGCCAAGATTGGCAGGCAGGGTTTCGGGTGAGCTGTGCTGAAGACGGAGCCATATTTCGGACATGCGAGTCCACATCGGACTCTCCACAAACGTTTCCTGCACCCTAAAGGACTGAAAAACCTGCGTGCAGAAACGCAGGTGCACAGATGACAGCCCTCTGGGACCTGGACGCGGGGGGCCCATCGTAATGAGGAGTATTGTGCCCCCGTGCCAGTCGAGAGAGCCCAAGGCCTTTGGTACTGTGCCTTGCAGGCCTGCGCTCTCCGATAACCGCAACAGGGCACGCCTTTCGGCTTTGACCGCCTCCTGGGCCAGTGGCGATGTGGCGATCTTGGCGTAAGCCAACGTCTTCCCGTCCGGGGTGAGCACCTGCGCGGTGACTTTCCGGTGTGGGGCTGGTACGCCCAGATAGAAAGCCAAGCGCACCGCCTCCACTCCCACGACGGAGGCCAGCATCGTCTCCAAGCGTGCTAGGGCGTCTTCTTCCAGCCATACCTTTTCACCCAGCACGGCTCCGGCGCCTATGATCGTTCGTACTACCCGGCCCCGTAGACTATTCGGCTGATACAGCCCTTCTATACCAGCCCGGCGCAAAGCGGGCTGGCTCGCCGGGAGCAGCCAGCGGACATTGCCGAGGTTCGGATAGGCTGTGTACATGCGCCCCGCCGTCTTCCCGGTTTCAAGCCGAACTCCCAAGAGCGCGGAAGCATCGGTTCTCTGCGCGTAAGGCCGCATACCTAACCTGCTTCTTGTCGGATCAGATCCGTCACGCCACCGCTACACGAGAAAGGGAGCCAACCATCCTATCCTACTTTCGGTTGCAACAATCTGCAATCCTTGAGGGAGCTTCTCATTACATGTATTTAACCTCAATTTAGCAGGTTACGCCCGAGAGTCGTCGCTCGTTGCTTTCCCTTCTCAGAAGCCAGTTCTTTGAAGTCGCCTTGTCGGATGGACGAGCGGAAGATGCTCGGCGAGTCCACGGTCAACGAGCTAGTGGCGGACTACCTGGCGCAGGATCTCGCCCGATGAGTTGTGGCATTCGGCAAGGTCGTAGAAAAGATCCCCCACAGGAAGTGCTACTTCCCTTTCTTCAGGTACTTCTCGAACTCGCCGAATGGGAGGCAGTTGATCACACTGCCCTTCTCGACCCAGGCCCGCCTCGCCTGCGAGACGCCGTACTTCATAAAGGCAAGGGCCCGCTCGTCGTGGGCATCTGTGTCGATGGTGATGCTGACGCCTGCTCCCACGGCCT
>DATDKO010000177.1:0-4654 GCA_036519935.1 Rubrobacter sp.
CGCAATACAGGGATCCTGGACCCCAGAACCTCCCTGAAAAGGGCCTCCTTGTCAGGGAAGTACCAGTAGATGAGCGCCGGAGATTGCAAACTCGCCGTCCGCGCAATGCTCTTGATCGTCGCCCCCTTGAAGCCCTTCGCAGAGAACTCCTCGAAAGCCGCCTCCAGGATCTGTGCCCTACGGTCCGATTCCTCAGCCAAGATACTCCCTTATTGATCGTTTAATCAATAACAATACTCTTGATAGAACGTTCAGTCAAGAGCCGGTGAAACGAGTAGTAGTTTTGGACGTATACCTCATCGAAGAGGTAGTCGAAAGCGAGGAGAAGTAATGCGCAGTCCCATACTGGCCGCCATCCTCAGTCTCATCGTTGCGGGGCTCGGCCAGATCTACAACGGCCAGATCGGCAAGGGTGTAATCTTCATCGTCATCCAGCTCATAAACGGTGCGCTGACGGCCGTCTTGATCGGGTGGTTCCTACTCCCCATTGTGGGCCTGTGGGCCATGATCGACGCGTACATGACCGCGAAGCACAACAACGAGCGGTACGGCTTCAGGTAATATCCGTCCCATGGACGAACGAGATCTGCTGACACTAGAGAGCGCTGTCACGGCCATAGAGGAGGCGGCCTCCGCCGTCGCCCGCGAGGTCGAGCGCGACCGGCTGCGCGAGACCTCCCTCTCCCGCCTCTCGACGATCGAAGCCGAACTCAACAGGAGCCAGCTCGCGCTGGAGAAGATCATCCAGGAAGAGACAGCGTAAAGCATGTCAGCAAGTCGCCTCGAACAGGCGACTTGTCAGCATTTCAGCTTTCGCGAGCGCGAGAGTCCTGGTTAACTGGCTGAAAAGGGGCGGAGCCGCCGTGCTGACATGCTCTAATTCGCACATCCCTCGGTGCTGACGGGGGTGGTACGGTCGGCGGCCATCCGGAGGTGACGGTAGACTATGCGGGAGGGGATCCCGTAGCCTGAGTTGTCCGAGCCGGTGCGGCTGGCGAAGATGGTCGAGACGACCCGCCCGTACTCGTTGACGGCGGGGCCGCCCGAGTTGCCTGGCCTTACGTATACGCGGAAGCTGGTGACGACGCGCTCCACCGGGCCACTGTCGTAGGCATCGCTGGAGATGACGCGTTGCGTCGTGCCCGTGCGGGCAGGCTCGATGTCGAGCGGACCGTTTTCGGGGAACCCGATCACGGCGGCGTCTTTGCCTGGTCTGGGTGCTGCAAGGTGCAGCGGCGTCAGGCCAAGACCGTTTACGCGCAGGACGGCTATGTCGTTCTTCTCGTCGAAGACGACGACCTTTGCAGGCAGGCGCCGTCCCGTCTCCCCGACCTGTACCTGCGTCTCCGTCTCCCCGGCGACAACGTGGGCGTTGGTGACGACCAGGTTCCGGCCCGCGACCCAGCCCGAGCCCTCTACGCCGTAGCCGCAGGCTATACCTCTCACGCGCAGTGTGCTCGCGCTCGCCGCCTGCACGTCGGGATCTCCGACGATGCGTCCTTCTGGGGCTGACACCTCTGGGTCGGGGCCTCGGATTTGAGGCAGCGGCTCCAGATCGGCGACGGCCCGCGTGAGGGGACCGGGGGGCATTCGTTCCTTGAGGGCCTGCAGGATCCTGGAGTCCCGCACCGCAGGGTGAAGCTCCGCGAGGGGGGGTGACTGGAGGGCAAAGACGCCGACGGCCCACACCAGCACGAGGGAGAGCGCAAACCCTAGCACTGCCCCGCCAAATCCGTCCAGCGTCTCGGAAGTCGGACTGGAGAGACGGTTCCTGATCGAACCTCCTATCGTCCTGGCGATGACCTCACCGAGCACGGCGAAGGCGAGGATGCTCCCGAGGGTTATACCCGCGCCGTAGATGGGCGTCCCGTCCTCGGGCATGAGGGAGGATGCGATCCTGGACCCTGCGGAGACGCCGACGACCACGCCAACCAGCGAGAAGACGCCTGCGAGAAAGCCTGTCCTCGCGCCGCGCAGTATCACGACGACCACGAAGAGCGCGATAAACACGTCCAGAATGTTGAGGCCAGCGAGCTCCATTGACAGATTCTACAGCCGGTGCAAGCCCTTTACCTCCCCTGGCCGTCCGTGCTCAAGCTCGTCGGCCCGTTCTTGCCCGGTGAGACGGCATCCTGGCAAGAGCGTTACGAAGATGGCCAGTAGGAGAAATCACGTTCGCGACTTAACTGCGATTTTGTGTATGGGCGGCCACGGTATACTCTCTCCACCATGAATGCGGCGGAATTCCTACCTGATGTGCGGGCAGTCCTCGAAGAGAGGAACGAACCGTCTTACCGCATCCGCCAGGTCTACAAAGCCCTCACCTGTTCGCTGGTGCGCGACTGGAGAGAAGCCACGAACCTGCCCCGAGGATTGCAGGCGGCGCTCTCTGAAGAGGCTCCGGCGGCCGTCCTAGCACGAGAGCGCGTCTCCCGGGCTACCGACGGTACGAGAAAGTATCTGTTCCACACCCGCGACGGCCACGCCATAGAGACGGTCATGATCCCCGAGAAGGCCAGGCGCACGGTATGTATCTCTACGCAGGTCGGATGCCCGATGGGCTGCACGTTCTGCGCGACGGGGCTGCTTGGGATCAAGAGGAACCTGAAAGCGCGCGAGATCGCCGAGCAGGTCTTCGTCTGCGCCCGAGACATCGCACCGGAGAGGGTATCCAACGTCGTGGTCATGGGTATGGGCGAGCCGATGCTCAACTACGACGCGACGCTAGGGGCGCTGAGGGTTTTGAATGACCCTGACGGCTTCGGGTTGGCGGCGAGGCACATCGCGGTCTCGACCAGTGGGTTGGTTGAGAAGATCCGGCGCTTCGCAGACGAGCCCGAGCAGTTTCACCTGGCGATCTCACTCCACACCCCCTTCGAGGATGAGCGGCGCGGGATCATGCCAGTAGCGGCCCGCCATACCATCCCCGAGCTGATGGATGCGGCCTGCTATTTCGTGACCCGGACGCGCCGCAAGCTCTTCTTCGAGTACACCTTGCTCGCCGGTGTCAACGACCAATCGCGCCACGTCGAGGCTCTGGCAGAGCTTCTCGATCACCCGCTCTACCATCTGAACCTGCTCCGCTTCAACTGGACGGATACAGGCTTTTCGGCCACCTCGAAAGCGGAGGCCAAGAGGTTCCTCGGGCATGCCAGAGAGCTTGGCCTCTCGGCGACGCTTCGTCCCAGCCGGGGCCAGGACATAGATGCCGCTTGCGGCCAGCTCGCCGCGAAAGACCTGCGCGGGCTTCCCGACGTTCACATGGCCTGACCCGTGAAGGGCGAACCCGCAGAGAGGCTCGACCCGCGGGCGATCACTGTGTGGAGGATCACGGGCATCCTCAACATGCTGCCGCTCCTGGTTGGAGCAGGTTTCGCCGGCTGGGCGCTGTCGCGCTCCAGCGTGGTGTCCCTCTTCTTCGGGGTTCTGCCCGTGCTCGCGGTACTCGCGCTGGCCGGAGTGGTCGTCGCGGTGGTGCCTGGGTTGCGGTGGAGGAGGTGGCGCTACGAGATTCGACCCGACGAGGTGGACCTGCAGCGTGGGATCTTCTGGATCAGCCGCACGCTCGTGCCGCTGGCCCGCATCCAGCACGTGGACACCAGGCAGGGCCCACTGCAGCGCCGATTCGGGCTCTCGACCGTGGTCTTTTACACCGCGGCCGGGCCGAACCAGATCCCCGAGCTCTCGACCCCCGTTGCCGAAAGGGCGCGTGACCGCATCGCCGAGCTGACCAGGGAGCAGGATGAGCTCTGAGAAGCGTCTCCACCCCGCGGCCATGCTCGTCGGAGCCATAAAGACGCTCCGGCGCTGGGTCAGCGGGCTCGTCTTTCCCGGCGTAGTCCTCCTCGTGAGCCAGGGGTTCAGCCTGTGGACGGTGACACTCTTCCTGCTCGGCCTCCTCGTCGTGGCGGCGCTGGCGGCGCTCTGGGGCTTTCTCTCCTGGCGGGCGACGACCTACACGGTCACAGGCAACTCCTTCCGGTTGCGCCAGGGCGTCTTCCAGAGGAACGAACGGACGATACCGCTGGAGCACGTACAGGCGGTAGATACCGTCCAGGGGATCATCCAGCGCGCCTTCGGCGTCGTCGAGGTGCGTATCGAGACGGCGGGCGGAGGCGCGAGTGAGCCTGACGCCTCCCTCGCTGCACTGGACCGGGATGCGGCACAGACGCTGCGGCGTGAGATCGAGGGTTCCAAGAGGGAGAGATCTGAGGAGACTGCGGATCCAACGGTCCTCAGGCGGCTCTCGACGCGCGAATTGCTGCTCGCCGGGGCCACGAGCGGTCAGATCGGGGTAGCCTTCTCGGTGCTCGCCATCGGGTTTCAGTTCCTGGACAATTTTTTCCCGGAGGATTTCGTCCGGCGCCTCGTCGAGACCTTCGCACCGAACTGGCTCATGGTGATCCTGATCCTGGTGCCCGCTGGCTTGCTCCTGGCCTGGCTGCTCGCGATAGCCGGAACCGTCCTCACCTACTCTGGTTTCACGCTCTCCCGCAAGGGGGACTTCCTGTATATCAAGCGCGGTCTTCTGGAACGCCGCGAGGCGACCATACCGCTCTCCCGCATACAGGCCGTCCGCATCTCCGAGGGTGTACTGCGCCAACCCTTCGGCCTCTCCTCCCTGCGTGTGGAGAGCGCCGGTTACGGCGAGGAC
>DATDKO010000178.1:0-6201 GCA_036519935.1 Rubrobacter sp.
GAGCACGATGTGGTCCAGAAGAGCGGTGCCTGGTTTGCATACGGCGATGAACGCCTGGGGCAGGGTCGGGAGAACGCCAAGCAGTTCCTCAAGGAGAACAACGAGGTCCGCGAGCGCATTCTCGAGGAGGTCTACGAGAAACTGGGGCTGCTCGGACCAGTCGAGACGGCAGATGAGGTAGCCGAGGCGCCCGCGAGGCAGGTGCTCTAAAGCATCTTGCAAGGAGGTTGAACCTCCAAGCATTTCAGCTGGTCAGCACTCCAACTTGTTGTTCTCGCTGAAACCGGATCGCGGTAGGTCGATAACCATGAAGAGCGCTTTACAATCTCTGCCCTGGGAACTCGCGTGCCCGAGATAACCGGTGTCCGCGAGCGCCGGGGGAAGGCCAGAATCTTTATCGACGGGGAGTTCTGGGCCGATCTCGACGCCGCTGTTGCCGTAGAACGCGGCCTCGTGGAAGGGGCTGCGTTTTCGTGCGAGGAACTACATAGGGCGCGGGTTGCCGGGGAGAGGCCCATAGCGATGGGCCGTGCGCTCAATCTGCTGGGGTACAGGGCCAGGTCTGAGGCCGAGATCCGCGACCGGCTCACTCGGTACGGATACGTCGGGGAGACCATAGAAGGTGTGGTCCTCCGTCTGCAGGAGCTTGGCTATCTCGACGACGCCGAGTTCGCGCGTATGAAGGCCCGCCAGAAGGCGCGCCGGTACGGACCGCGGCGGGTCTCGGTCGAGCTCAAGAAGAGTGGTGTGGGGGAAGCTCTGACGCGGGAGGTAGTCGAAGAGGAGTTCGCAGGCCGCTCCGAAGTGGGGGAGGCTCGATCCGCCGCCGCGCGGCGGTATAATGGGCGTGGGTCCGACGCAGAAGCGCGTAGGGTCTACGGTTTTCTGGTTCGCCGGGGTTACTCGGCGGAGGTATGTGCCCAGGTTGCCCGGGAGTACCGGGAGCCTCCGGAGGCCCAGGGATAGTCGAGCTAGCTTGATGCCGGACCGCCGTTCTCGCGGCAGGCCCGCTGGAAGGACAATCTGTGAATGTTTTGTTGCTGGTCCTGGGACTGCTCATCGGCCTCGCCGTCGGCGCTGCCCTGGGCTACTACGTCTCCAAGTCACGTGTGGATACCCGCCAAGCCCAAGCCAGGGCCGACGCAAGGTCCATACTCGAGGATGCCGAACGCGAGGTCGAGACCAAACGCCGCGAGGCTGACCTTGCGGCCAAAGAATCGTCGCTCAAGATCAAAGACGATGCCGAAGCCGAAGTACGTGCCAGGCGGGCTGAGATCGCACGCGTCGAAGAGCGCCTGGATAACAGGGATACAGCCCTGGAGAGGCGTGAGGGCGAGCTCGACGAACGCAGGCGCCGGCTCACGGAGACCGAGGAGGCGATGCGGCGCAAAGAAGAGCAGCTGAAGGAGAGGGAGGCCGACCACTTCAGGATGCTCGAGGAGATCTCCGGCCTGACCCGTGAGGAGGCGGAGAGGAGGCTGTTCTCCGACCTGGAGTCGGAGCTCGAGGACCGGCTAGGGCGCATGGTGCGCGACCTAACCCTGGAGGCCGAGGAGCGGGCTGATGCCGAGGCTCGGCGTCTGATCTCAACCACTATGGAGCGCCTCGCCTCGGACCTGACCTCGGAGTCGACGGTGAAGGCAGTGTCTCTGCCATCTGATGACATGAAGGGCAGGGTCATAGGCCGCGAGGGTAGGAACATAAGGGCTTTCGAGGCCACGACGGGAGTGGATGTTATCATCGACGATACGCCCGAGACGGTGGTGATCTCCAGCTTCGACCCTGTCAGGCGCGAGGTGGCGCGGGTCTCCATGGGACGACTCGTGCAGGACGGGCGCATCCACCCGGGGCGCATCGAGCAGATCGTCTCGAAGGCCCGCAAGGACGTGGAGAAGGAGATGAAGGCCGCGGGCCGCCAGGCGCTCTACGACGCCAAGATTTCGGGCGGGATGCACAACGACCTGCTGCGGCTTCTCGGCGCGCTGAAGTACCGGACGTCCTACGGCCAGAACGTGCTGGCCCACTCTGTCGAAGTTGCCAACCTCTGTGGCATGATGGCCCAGGAGCTCGGTGCCAACGTCAAGATCGCCCGCAGAGCCGCCCTTCTGCACGATGTTGGCAAGGCCATAGACCACGAGGTCGAGGGCACCCATGCCCTGATAGGTGGCCGCTTCGCGAAGAAGAGTGGAGAGTCAGACGATGTGGTGCGCGCCATAAGCGCCCACCACCACGAGATCGAGATGGAGACGGTGGAGGACGTGCTGGTCGCCACTGCAGACGCGGTCTCGGCGGCCCGCCCCGGCGCCAGGCGCGAGACGACGGAGACCTACATAGAGCGCCTGCGCTCCCTGGAGGACATCGCCCTCGGCCACAGAGGAGTGGACAAAGCCTACGCGATCCAGGCCGGACGTGAGATAAGGGTTATGGTCCAGCCCTCCGAAGTGGACGACCGTGTCGCCGCCAAGCTGGCCTACGACATCTCCAAGCAGATAGAGACTGACCTGGAGTATCCCGGCCAGATAAAGGTGACGGTTATCCGCGAGAGCCGGGTTAGCGAGGTGGCCAGGTAGGCGAGGGACTCTAGTGGAGGGGCCCTACAGGGACCTCGGAGCGGGTTTCGCACGCCTGACCGGCGTGGAGGGGGCCCGCCGGGGTCCTTCCCGCATAACCTGCGTGGAGGACGCCCTCCTGGAGCTGGCGCGCAACGCCCGCGACGCCGGGGCAGCCCATATCTACGTGGCTTCGATCCTCAAAGACCGTCGCTTCAGAACCCTGACCGTCATCGACGACGGCCACGGCATCCCAAAGTCGCACAGGGATTTGATCCTCGAACCCGGCGTTACTACCCGCCATCTGAACCCCGTTACGGAACCAGGCGACCCTTCCACCCACGGCGCAGGCCTCTCCCTGTACCAGATCAAAACCCACTCTGTAGAGACCAGAGTCCTCTCCACATCCTCGCCTACCTCGATACAGGCCACCTTCGATACCAATAACCTCCCGGAACGTACCCTCCAGTCGTCCACCCGACCCTCGAAAAGCAACCTCCGCGCCACCCTCGAACGCTTTACCGCGACAACCAACGCCCAAAGCCCCAGGCTTCACTCCTACTACGGACCACCAGCCCGCATCCTCAGCACCCTCTTACTTCACCGCATAATACCAAAGCAACGAGACAGTGCCGGTCTGCGGGAGGCGGCTTTAGGGCTCGGGCTTGGCGTATCGGTGAGGAGCGTACAGAGGATATTGCGAGGTGAGGTGCTGCCTGTCGGGAATATTTCGGTAGGGGAGCGCGGTGAAGGAGTCAGGGGTCGGCAGGCTGTTGAGAGGCGAGATGGGGGGCCTGTGTTGCAGCTTGGGGAGGAGGAAAGTGCGCGCATTGAGGATATACTCAGGCGGGCGGCGCGGGCCTGGTACGTGGAGGTCGAAGAGTTGAGGTTCGAGAGCCGTCCGGGGGAGATCTCCCTCAGAGCCCGAGTCTACGAGCCGGAGGAAGAGTATGAGTAGCACGACAAAGACGGCGCCCATACCGCTCTCCCGCAAGCCTGCAGGGCGCGCCAGCCCCGGGACCAAGACCGCTTGCATAAGGACGTTTGGGTGCCAGATGAACGTCCATGACTCAGATCGTATAAGGCGGATGATCCAGGACGCAGGCTACGCGGAGGTTCAGCGCTACGAGGATGCGGATCTCGTAATTCTGAACACCTGCTACGTCCGCGAGAACGCCGTGGACCGCGTTAAGGGGCACCTCGGGGAGCTGAACCGTCTCCGCCGCGAGGGCCGGGTCAAGAGGGTGGCCCTCACGGGCTGCATCGGCGCTGCCGAAGAGTCGGCAGCCCTAAGTCAGACCTACCATATAGACCTCGTGTTGGGCACACATAACACTTACGAGCTGGCGGAGTTCGTAGGGCTACCGACCATGCGGGAGACGTACACGCCCGAACTTCCTGGCACTGAGGGCGGGCACAATGCCTTCGTCACCATAATGACCGGGTGCAATTACCAGTGCAGTTACTGCATAGTCCCAACCGTGAGGGGGCGTATGGTCTGCCGCGCTATGGAGAGTGTTCTCGGGGAGGTAGAGAGGCTCGTCGCTGGCGGTACCGGCTACGTTACGCTGCTTGGTCAGACGGTGGATGCCTGGAGACACGAGGGCAAGAGGTTCTGCGACCTGCTGGAGGCCGTTTCGGAGAGTGCGCCGCGGGTGTGGTTTACGACCAGCCACCCTTCCAACATGGAGGACCGTACGCTAAGGGCTATCGGGGAGCGGGATACCATCGTGAAGCGGCTTCATTTGCCCGTGCAGTCGGGGTCGGACAGGATGCTGAAGGTCATGCACCGGGGCTACAAAGCCGAGAGGTACAGGCGCAAGATCGAAGTTTTCAGGGAGGCTGCGCCTGACGGCACGCTCAGCACGGACATTATCGTGGGCCATCCCGGCGAGACCGAGGAGGACCACGAACAGACGCTCAGGCTCGTCGAGGACTGCGCTTTCGACTCGGCATACATCTTCAAGTTCTCGCCCAGACGGGGCACCGAGGCCGCGAGCCTACCCGGAACCGTGCCCGATGCCGTAGTCCAGCGGCGCTTCCTCGAGGTGCTGAGGCAAGTCGAACAGAACGCCTTCACGCGGAACCAGCGCAAAGTCGGGGGCGTAGAGGAGATCTACATCCGTCACGGCAGCACTGAGGATGGCAAGGCTATCGGGGAGACGTGGAGCGGTCACGCCGTTCACGTCAAAACAGACGCCGCGCCGGGAACCTGCGTGAGAGCCAGGATAGAGTCCGCGGGACCCCACGTACTATACGCGGGCGAACCAGCCACCCCGGTCTAAGGGGCGACGGCTGGCACAGCATCAGCAAAAGACCGCGCTGGTAGTTTGCGGGCCCACGGCGGGTGGCAAGAGCGAACTCTCCGACGCCCTGGCCCAGAGGCTCACCGAAGCAGAGGGCTGGTACGTACCCACGCTGGTCGTTGATTCCATGCAGGTCTACAGAGAGTTGCCCGTTATCACCAATCAAGCCCGCAGGCGGCCGGCGGAGCTGGTTGGCATCGTCTCCGTGACCGAGGAATGGACGGTAGCCAGACACAAGGCTATCGCCGAGGAGATCATCGCGTCAGAGACCAGGTTCGTCCTCGACGCGGGAACTGGAATGTACCTGAATGCGATCCTGCTCGATATCCCTCTCGCACCGAAGGTCTCTACTGAGTTACGCCGGCGGGCAGAGGAGATGGCTGAAGGGGAACCCAACCCCCGCAGGGCCGCACGGGCCAAAGAGCTAGAGCTGGCCGGGGCCGGGGGCCGGGGTTCTATCTGGGAAGGAGATTTGCGCTACGACACCGCCATCGTCTATCTGCGTCCCGAGAGGCACGCGCTCGACGCCGCCATCGACGAGAGGTCCAGAAAAATTACCCTGAACGGCCTAGAGGAGGCTGGAAACCTAAGAGACATGGCCGCGGCCGGAGGGAGGATAAGCGCGCAGGTAATGGACTCAGTAGGGGTTCGCGAGCTCTACGGGCACCTCTCGGGGATGCTCTCAGTGCAGCAGGCACAGGACCGCATCTCTGCCAGGACAAGACGGCTTGCCCGACGCCAGATGCGATGGTTCGACAAGCTGGCGCGTACACTCGAAGGACGCGCCAGGATAACCATCGTGGAGAGCACGAATCACCAAACAGATTTGCATAATATGCATGATATAATCGGTATATGAGTGAGGAGAGAGTGGTACTCGCTGGCGCTGGGGACAGGCGTCACATGGCGGAGTTAGGGCGGTTGGCGATCACCCTTGGGATCGAGGTCGCCGGTGAACTCGAGCAGGGCCGCAGGGACGGCACCGGTTACCTCGGGCGTGGCAAGCGCGAGGAGTTGCGGGAGCTGGTAGAGCAAACGGGGGCGCGTTTCGTAATCGCGGACGATGAGTTGACTGCTTCCCAGGCCAGAGTGCTCGAGAAGGCGTGTGGCGTTTCCGTTGTGGACAGGACGGAGTTGATCATCCGGATCTTCGAGGCGCATGCCAGGGACGCGGCTAGCCGCCTCGAGGTCGAGCTTGCCGACCTGGAGTACCGTTTGCCGAGGGTCAAGGGCAAGAATCCGGAGTTGAGCCGCCTGGGAGGCGGAGGTGTAACCACTAGGGGCCCTGGCGAGCAACAGCTGGAGTACGACAGGCGTGTCATCCGCGAGCGCATAGCGACCATAAA
>DATDKO010000179.1:0-9720 GCA_036519935.1 Rubrobacter sp.
GCATAAAGATACGTGAGCCCAGAAACCCTCAGTCGCTTGAGCTGCGCATCCGCGCCCTGCTGTCCGAAGGAGCTTCGGAGGTCGAGTTGGCGCTGGTCTAGCGGTTACACCCTCGTGTCATGCTCACGGGGGGCGCGTCCAGTTAGAAGCCCTTACCCGGCGTCGCGACGGCTCATCGCGCGAGCGCGGACCCTACTGGTACTTCCAGTTCCACGAGGGCGGTAAGCGTAGAAAGCTCTACCTCGGCAAGACCAGCGACCCGGAGGGTACTTTGGTCACCAAGCGGGCAAAGCCCTCGGAGGAGTAGATTGCTACCTGGCGTGGCTCTGCACACAAGCCACGAAGCGCCACCTTGGGGTGTCTTGCACTTCAGCACCCACCGGATGTGCGTCCCAAAGGTTTGTTTGGCGGTTTTGGTTATCTGGCGTGTTACCCCAGGGCGAGGCATATCTGCAAAAAGGATTGCTCTGTCCCTCCTCGTTCCCAGCGCCTACTCGATCTCGCTTGCGACGGCGCTTGCTTGCGAGAACGCTCGCTTGCTCAGGCACCTGCCTCGGCTACGACCCTGCCCGACTTCACGGCTGCTAGAAGGGCCGCGTGGTCCCGCTCGGTCTGGTCGGCGTAGGCCTCCGCAAAGGCGGCGATCGCCGTGTCGAAGCGCTCGCTCTTGCCGAGGTAGGCCGAGATCTGCACGCGGTCGCCGGAGCGGGCGTGCGCACGGGCCAGCGCCCAGCCGCAGAGGCCGGCATAGATGACCAGTTCATCGGGCGACATGCCCTCGACGTTCGCCGAGCCTTTCATGTCCTTCAGCTGCCGCCAGTAGAAGTCGCGTCCCGCCGGGCCGCGAAACCAGCCGAGGAAGATGTCGCTCGCGGCCTGCATCAGCCGCTGCCCGGCCACGACGCGGTGTCCGTGGTGCTCGTGGGTGCTCGACGGGACGTGGCTCTCCAGTACTGAGGGCCCCGCCTCCTTGACCTGGAGGAATAGCGGGTCGTTTTTGTCGTGGCCCTCGAGCAACACTACGTAGGCCCGGATGCCCACGCTGCCGACCCCCACGACCTTTCTCGCCACATCCACAAAGCGGTACCGGTCGAGCAGGTGGCGACGATCTTCTTGCAGGGTTCGCTTGTAGCTCTCCAGAATGGCGTAGATCTGGCCCCTGATCTCGTCCCCTTCGGGGATGCGGACCAGGAGTGGCGGGTCGTCGTTTATCATGCGGCGCCCATCGACGACCCTGGTAAGCTTGGAGAGGGCCTGCAGGCTGTCGCGGCCGCGTGCTTTTCGCACGGCCTTGCTAAACTGCTTCCTGGCCTTTTTCTCAGGGCTGGCATCGGAGAGCAGCCCGCTGAGTTCCTCCTCGCTAACGCGCGAGTACCAGACCTCGAGCTCTCCCATCTCCGAGAACTTGGCCATCCGCCGCCTGTAGGAGGCCGCGGACGCTTGCGCGGCCCTGCGGCAATCCGCCGCGTCGAAGCCGTTCTCGCGGCCAGCCACCACGAGGCTCGCGGCGAGGCGTTTGACGTCCCACTCCCACGGTCCTGGCAGGGTCTCGTCGAAGTCGTTAAGGTCGAAGAGCAGGGCGCGCTCCGGGGAGGCGTACGCCCCAAAGTTCAAGAGGTGCGCGTCGCCGCATAATTGAGACTGGATGCCACTCTTCGGCGTGCTTGCGAGGTCGTGGGCCATGACGATGACCGACCCCCGCATGAACGCGAACGGCGAAGTCATCATACGCGAGTACCGGATCGGCAAAAGGTCCGGAATCCGGTCGCTGGCCTGCGCCTCCAGGAGGTCGATCGGGTCCGGCCGATCGGGCGCAGGCTCCCACTCTGCATGGCTGCCCCTCGGGACCACCTGACGCGCGGCGCGCCCGCGTTCGTGACGTCTCTGGTAGCTCGCGGCCTCCTGCGCCGCCCCAGGCGAGAGCTTCGGGTCTTGCTCGATTTTCACGTGTTCCTCCTTCACAGCTCTGAAATCCTACGCGCCCGGGCACGAGTTCCTCGTCCGGCCGGCGAACGGCGTGCGATTCGGTTACCGCCTCGTTAGCGGTGCTCAGGCGGGTAGATGTAGCTCCCGTAGGTCTCCAGCGCCGCTTCGATCTGTTGCAGGACTTCGCTCTGCTCTCGGGTTGACCAGCCCATTCGTAAGTCGTGCAGTCGACTCAAGAGCAGGTCGGTTACCTGCAACCGCAACGACGCTTCGGTAGGAGAGGCCACCAGCACTTCCTCGATCGCCGGACTTCGATCTTCGTTTTGTTCCATATCGTCCATCCTTCGCTACATAGCGCCCGACTCCGTCCGATCCGGCTCGCGGTCGGAGAGCGTAGATTGGACCGCGCGCAGGACGCCAAGGCCTCCGAGCAGGGCGCCCACGGCCACGAGCGGCCAGGCGATGAGGCGCGGAAAGCGAGCCCCGAGCAACGACACCCCGAGCAGTGCGCCGCTCGCCGCAGCTGCGAGGGCATGCTCGTGAGTTTGTAGGGGAGCGGCGCCCTTCTGGAAGAGGGTTGGCACCAACCTCGAGACGGTGGCCCCAGATCCCGTGCCGCTGCCGACGACACCGGCGCGTGCCCCGCTGTCGGTCTTGTCCACCTGGCGGTCGGGCCGTACCCTTCGGTCTCGCCCCGACCCTTCCAGGCGGACCTCCCGGCTGTTGGAGATGTCGTCCTCGAAGAGCTGCTCCATCTGCTGTGCGAAGTCCGCCTCTTCCACCACCAGATCTATCTCCCAGTTGGCAACCAGGCTGCTGAAGTTCAGGTTCGTCGAACCCACCTTCGACCACCAGCCGTCCGCGACCAGGGTTTTAGCGTGGATCATGGGTCCGCCGTACTCGAAGATGCGGACCCCCGCCTCCAGGAACGGCTTGTAGCCCGCGCGCGAGGCCCTGCCTATCCAGGCTATGTCGTTGGTGGCCGGCGTGAGGACCCTCACATCGACGCCGTCGCGCGCCGTGGCCATCAGCGACTCGGTGAGGATCGGCAGGGAGAGGAAGTAGGGGTCGGTTACCCAGAGGCGCTCCTGCACCCCGGCCGTGAGGAACTCAAGCATCCGCAGGGTCCTCATCTTGCGCGGTTCCTGGACCACCAGGCGCGCGGGCGTCTCTCCAGCCGCCTCGAACTCCTCCGGATCCGGGCACTCGTCGTCGGGCAATTTCTCCACCATCTCGCCCCACAACGTGGTGAAGGCGCGGTTGATATCGGCCACGACGGGCCCCCTCACGCTAACGGCGGTGTCCCTGTAGGGTAGCCCCGTTTCCTTGGAGCGGACCATCCAGCCGTCTTGGATGCACACGCCGCCCGTCGAGGCGTACTCGCCGTCCACGACGAGCAGCTTGCGGTGGTCGCGCCGAATAGCACCTAGCGGCGGTCCTGATGCGGGGGGGTTGACCGCCTTGACCTGCACACCCGCCTCCCTCATGCCATTCCAGAAGGAGCGGGGCACGTCCATGCAACCGAACCAGTCGTGGAGGACGCGCACGCGCACGCCCTCCGCCGCCTTGGCGGACAGGGCCTCGGCGAACCTGTTGCCAATCTCGTCGTTCCCGAAGATGTAGTTGTCGAGGTGGATCCAACGCTCCGAGCGCGCGATGGCCGCAAGCCAGTCGTCGTAGGTGTCCGGGCCGTTCTTCAGCAGTGCGAGCCGGTTGCCGTTGCGCAGCGGCGCGTCGCTGACCCGTCCCAGAATCCCTTCCAAACGGGCCCCGCGCGAGGCGGCATATTCTGGCACGTCGTGTTCCTCGTGCGTGAGCTCTCGATCTTGAGACAAGATAATCCCTCCTTCGTTTCTAGTTTCGGTCTGAAATCGATCTGTGTGGGCGCGGTGGATCCTCCTTTCGCTTATACAAAAAACCCTTCGTTCGCCGCTGTCGCTGTTGCTCGCGCATCATCCACACCTGCGGGATGCCCGCCTCCGGCGGCGACGGTCGGCGAGTCTCGGATGGGGATCGCACCTCCGACGCGACCTCCAGCGCCAACGTGACTGGTTGTTCAGGTAGTTATCGGCCAGGTCATGGAGACCTGAGCTTGGCGGTGTGGATATCTCCGCCAAACTCTTCACGCATTCGGTCTTGAAACAGCGCGAGTCGAGCCCTTCGGTCTGTGCCTCCTCCAAGGTCCCAAGCCACTTCGGGGGTTCGATTGTCTCGCGGCGCACGTAGTTCTTGATGGACATTAATACGAGCAGCCCGACGAGCACGTACTGGATTATGTGGCCGGTCGATCCGTTGTCGCTCGGGTCGCCAAGCGAGAAGTTGTTGCCGAGCGCGAAGAAGATTGCGACGCCAACGGTGACGGCGATCGCCACGGGGGCGAGGAAGTAGGCCGAGAGCTTCACGGGCTTGGAGGTGGTGACGAAGATGATCGCCGACATGATCTGCGGTCCCGCCATCATCGTGATGGCGAGGGGGATAACGGATAGGCTCATAGCTCTGGTTCCTCCGGCTTTCTGTTTTCTTCGGCGTCAGGGTGGGTATCGTTCGGCAGGGCCTGCACGCTCAGTAGCTCCAGTCCCAGACCGTTTATGCGATCGAGGATGCCGAAGAGGTGCGGCTGGTCGATGATCTTTCCCATGAGGATCGTGTTTCCGTCTCTCGTCTCCATCTCCATCCCTTCGAAGGCCACAGCGTACTTGTCGCTGAGCTCACTTCGCATCACTATCCGGTAGACTGTGCCCTTGCGCATCATCTGCTTTCCACCGATCTCTCATAATGTTCTCTGAGCGTAGAGCACACCACGATGGTTTGTCTTCACCCACCGGCATGTTTCCCCTAGGGGATATATGGGTTCGTGGGTAAGGTTAGATGAGCCCTCTGGCGTGAGCCTCATCCACGGCTTCCTTGCGAGAGGAGACCCCGAGCTTGCGGTAGATGGATTTGATCTGGGATCTTACGGTGCTCGGGGCGACGTAGTGGCTCTGCGCCATCTCCCGGGTGGAGAGCTCGCTGCTGAGCAGGCGGAGCACATCGAGCTCGGCTTCTGTGAGCTCCTCGTCGAGGTGCCCCTCCCGCGGCTTGCGCGCGCGAAGCTTCTGTTCCTGGCGATCGAGAAGCTCGGGGATCATGCCGGCGTCGGGAAAAGCCTCCAGAATCTCTCGCGCCTCCTCGAGTACAGCCCTACCTCCTGCTCGGTCTCCAAGAGCGGCCCGTACTGGCGCGAGAGCCAGCAACCCGATGAGGGGCCCCCAGGGGCTTATAGCGTGAACGCGCGGCCGGCCCGAAAGGCCCTTCTCCAATTCGACCTGAGCATCGGCCAGGTTACCGCGCTCTGCAAGCACCCGGCCGAGGGCGATGTACGCCAGAGCAGCTTGAGGGATACCCTGCAACCCGAATCTGTCCACAAGGGCGACTGCCTCGCGGGCGAGAGACTCAGCCTCCCCCATGCGCCCCTCGTCTGTGGCAACGAGCGACAGCGCGAACAGCACACCAAGCCGCGGCAAGGGTTGGTCAGTCCTCATCAGTCGAAGAGCTCCTTCGAGCGCCCGTCGGGCCCCTGATAAGTCTCCGGACAGGTACGAGCTCTGCCCCAGCCCCAAACGCACTAGCGTAGCTTGCGGGGAGGTTTGATCGGGATCTAGTGCTGCGGCCCGCCGAGCCGCCTGGGCGATATCCTGGACCCCACCGTAGGCGAAGACGGCCTGTATTGTAGCCACGCCCGACTCCACCGATGCAGTTCCGTCAGGAAGCCTCCCTTCATGAGAACTACCTTCTGCGAGTGCCAGAAAGCGTTCTCGCTCCTCCCCACGGCCGTACAGGGCAGAGATCCAGGCCTTCACGAGGAGAAGCGGCCCGTTGCTGTTAATAAGATCTTCTGGTAGCGCATCGAGCCACCGTTCCAAGGTCGAAGTCTGGCCGACAAAGAAGTAACCGTACCAGTAGCGCGCGATGAGCATTCCCCCGCGTTCATAGTCCTCGGCCGCGATGGCATGCCTAATGGCCGGCTCGAAGAACCCCTCACCCTCTAACCAGACGCTCGCCCGTTCGTGCACAACGGGCATCAGCTCGGGCTGGCTGCTTCTAAGCTCGTAGAGCAGCAAATCGGAGAAGAGGTGGTGGTAGCGATACCACTCGCCCTGCTCGTCCAGGGGAACCACAAACAGGTTGGAGCGAGCGAGCTCGCGCAGGAGCATTCCCGAGTCCCCTCTACCCGTCACCGCGTCGCAAAGTGGGCCCGTCATCCTCCTGAGCACCGAGGTCCTAAGCAGAAACTCTCTCACTTCCTCGGAGAGACCCGCCAGAACCTCCTCTCCCAGTAAGTCCACGACGTATCGGTTGCTGCCCCCGAAGGATTCGATGAAGGCGTGCTTATCCTCTCTATGCCGCAAAGAGAGAGAGGCGAGGTAGAGCCCCGCGGGCCAACCCTCGGTGCTGTTCATCAGGAGGAGGAGATCATCTGGGTCGATGTCCAGCCCCATCTTCTCGTTCAGCAAGGAGGCGGCCTCCTCCTCGGAGAAAGCGAGCTGCTCGGTGCGGATCTCGGTTATCTCTCCCCTTGCCCTTAGACGCCCCAGCGGCAGCTGTGGGTCAGAACGGCTAGAGAGGACGAGGTGGACGTTGTTGGGGAGGTGCTCTATGAAGAAGGCTACCGACGCGAGAGCGTCGTCCTCGATTACGAACTGGTAGTCATCGAGCACCACTACCACCCGCTGGGGCCACTCGGCCAGCTCGTTCATGAGCATGGGAAGCGTTATCTCGCTGAGCCTCTGACCCGCGGCGTTCATCCCCACAAGAAAACCTGCCCCGAGGTCTTCTCTTGGCGCACCCTGGGGCGTAACCCGGCGCAACGCTTCTACAATGTGCCTCCATAGCCTGGCTGGATCGTTGTCCTGCTCGTCGAGGGAGACCCAGGCGAAGGACAAGTTGGCTTTTTCTGCCTCACGCCATTGGGTAAGGAGCATGGTCTTGCCGTAGCCGGCCGGGGCACTTACGAGGGTAAGCTTGCAATCGGAAGTTAGCCTAAGGAGACTCTGCAGCCCGGGACGGGCCAACTGCTCAGGGCGCAGCAACGGCGGCTGCAACTTGGGCGTTAGGACGATCCTGGGAGAATCGCCGCTTGGATCGCCAGGAGTGGATGTCCTCGATGTCGTCTTAGCCCCTTAGCTGTAGCCGGTCCTGTGCTGGACCTGTGCTAACCTGCTTGGACTACTCTTGAGCAGTATGATCATAACATTGTCTGGGTACCGGGAAAATCGTACAAATGAACTAGATCTCGAAACATTTCAACTGCTTCTATTCCCCAGCCGGGGCTACGAAGAGATTAGCCGCCTCCAAATCATCTTAGGAACGCCGCCCAAATTATATGCCCGATAGTCTCATGCAATGATGTGAGGGAACCTCGCTAGAGCACAAGCTTTTCACGCACACAAACGTAGGGATACAGGCCTGTGAGCTGCGCCCAACCACAACAAACGTTGCCCATACCGGTCTGAAAGTCACCGCTTCGGAATCTCGTAGCCTGTGCTCCTGGCTTCATGAGGAATATCCCCTAGGGGAAACATCCCATTAGGGGATGCGAGCCTTCCTGCAACGAGACTACATTGGCTTACCAGCGAGAAATCCCCTAGGGGAAACATGCAATTTGGGGATGAAAGCCTTCCTGCAACGAGACTACATTGTTGGCATACAAGAGTAGCGAGTGGTGCGGGAGAAAGTAAAGGAGAGTTGCAGGGATCAGTTGAGTCTAGCGACCTATCAGCAGGCAAAGACGAGAGCGGAAGGCCAACAAGAGCAGCACAAAGGAGAGTAGCACTGTGAGCGACAATCCGATGTTCCTGTACGCAGCAGAATACGAGAGCGTGGACGAAGCCAAGGCGGATCTCGAGGAGCTCAAGGAGCTCCACCGCGAGCATGTCGTAGGCACCTACGACGCGGCCGTCCTCACCAAGAACGAAGAAGGCAAGGTAAAGATAGTCGACAAGACCGAGAAGCCCACCCAGCACGGTGGCTGGGCTGGTTTGGCTGCCGGTGCAGCGATCGGCGTGATCTTCCCTCCGTCTATCCTGGTCAGCGGCCTGGTGGGTGCTGGGGCTGGCGCCCTCATCGGCCATCTCCGGGGCGGGATGTCCAACTCGGACCTCAAGGAGGTCGGGGAGATGCTCGATGAGAGCGAGGCGGCATTGATAGTGGTCGGGGAGGCGACGATCGAGCGTGCAGTCGAAGAGGCGACCAAACGCGCCAAGAAGGAGATGAAGAAGGAGGTCAGGGTGGACGCCAGGGAGATGGAGAAGGCTATCGACAAAGCGTAGTCCCCAAGGCGCTACACAAGCGACATAGGAGAGAGAAAATGGCTGATCAGCACAGCGAACCAATCCCGGGAGAAAGGGGCAGCCCTATGGAGAATCAGGCCAGTAGAAGGGGGGCGATACACAGACCCGGTATGGTGACCTTCGCCGCCGTCATGATGTTCCTCGTCGCCGGCTTCGAGGCGTTGAGCGCGCTCCTGGCGTTCGCGGGCACCGGCTGGTGGGTGACCGATGCGGGCAACCTGGTGTACGCGAACTTCTTCCTCTGGGGCATAGTCGATACGATCATCGCGCTCATCGCGCTGTATGCGGGCATAGACCTACTTAGAGGAGGAGCTTACGGTCTGGTAATGGGCTACCTCTTCGCTGGCCTTGGGGCCATCAGGTGGCTATTTGTGATCCCTGCTGCGCCGGTATTGGCGGTGGTTGTGATCGCGCTATGCGTAATGGTCATCTACGGGCTTGCCAAGTACTCCGAACAACTCGAGAGCACCTGAGTGCCTTCAAGTATAGGCATGTCGGGCACCGGACCACCCTCATGATGATCTAACCGTTGGGAGCTGCCGAGGCGGGTGGGACTTCCTGCCCGCATCGGCCCTACCAGATACCCTTCGCCCTCCTGCCGGTAGCCAGCGCTCGAGAAGGCGACGGCAGGGTGAGCGAGAGCGATCGAGTAATCGGACAAGGGCCGAACATACTCAAGCAGGAGACTGATGAGCGGTATGCCTAAGACAAGTGATGGAAGCGTCATATACCGAGATGCGGCAGAATGGTTTGAGCATCGCTCCTATGACTACAGGCAGTTCTCTGACCTGGGGGCTCTGGGCTCCCGCAAGCGCGACCTCGGCCTGACGGTCAGCGCGGTCCTGCCCTGCCGCAACGTCGCCGACACCGTAGGCGGAATCGTCGATGAGATCCACGCCGTCAACCGCCTGACGAGCGATCATCCGCTGGTGGACCAGATCCTCGCCGTCGACGCTGACTCACCTGACGGTACTGCAGAGGTGGCCGCATCGAAGGGCGCTGAGGTATGACCACGGTGAGCTTCCCCCTTCCTCAGAGGAATCCGATCTCCAGAAGCGACCCCAGAGGAAGGTTTCCTCCTTGGTGGGCTCTCACAACATGCATCGCACTCGTGCACCCAAACAGAAAGGAAAACGCGAATGGCAACGCTATCGGTACTCAAGTTCAACGATCCTTACGGAGCAGATAGGGTCATGGTGGCCCTGCAGGGCATGCAGGAGCGAGCGTTGATCACCCTGGAGGACGCCGCAATAGTCAGCTGGCCCCAGGGCAACAGGAAGCCCAAGACTCGCGAGTTGCATGGCGGGAGCGCGGGCTGGGGCGCATTCTGGGGTTTTCTGATCGGGATGATCTTCTTCGTGCCCTTCCTTGGCGCGGCGATCGGCGGGATGTCGGGTGCGATGTCGGACGTGGGCATCGACGAGGACTTTATCAGAGAGGTTCGCGAGAAGGTAACGGAGGGCAC